>NZ_JBMHYI010000018.1:0-3297 GCF_058498515.1 Bryocella sp. | reverse complement strand
GGATCCTCGACACGCACCACACCACCCGTCCGCACCACGCTCATCACCCCAGCACGCCGCGTTTTCTGGTTCGCCGCATCCCGCGGCCCCCACATCTGCTCCTGCAAACCCGCGCAAAATGCGTCGATCTGCGAGCACGGCGTGCGGAGCCCTGTGACCTCAACAACAGCCTCCGAGCCCAGATGCAACAACGTTCCCGCAGGCAGGCTGAGAAGGTCCAATCCCGTTGTCAGAACGTTCTCGCCAAGATCACCCGCATTTAACGCAAACCCTTTGGCAGCAAGCTCTTCCAGCAATTCGCCGGCGATCAAATGCACCTGGCACAGGTTGGGTAGGGAAGCGTCTTTGCGTTTGAGATAGAGGTGCTGCGTCGTGCGCCCACGGTGCGCATCACCCTCCACACCTTCGCCCGCAATGAGCGTGATGCTTGTCTGCGGCGACTTTGAGAAGCCGTGTTGTGGGTTGAGCGAAACTGAGGCGATCAGCATGAGACAGAGTGTAGAGGATAGAGTGTAGAGCGCAGAGAAGGCCTCTTCCGCGATCTTTCGGCATCAGGGTAGAAGCGTCAAGGTATGTACAGGTTGCGCGTTGGGCTGCAAGGGCATGGGGAACGTCGTGCCGTTGAGCCATGGCTGGAACTGGTCCAGATAATGCGGGCTCGCTGGATTGCCGGATTGACCGGTCGTGATATTGCCTAGAGACGCCTGCGGATTCGCCAGATCGGCGGTGAATCGCTCGCTGGGACCGTAGTTGAAGGTCATCGCTTTCACACTCGTGCCATCGCCGCTGGTAGCGTGCGGGCCTGTGCTTGCAGGGGTGCCGAGCAGACGATCGAAGAGCGGTGACAGCGAGAAGACCGGGTGCTGTATCTCTACCGGATGCGATGGGCCATAGTGCCAGGTGGAAAGGTTCGATGGTGCGTGCGCATCGCGCAGGCCGCGCTCTACGGCATCGGTGAGCAGGTCGTCCCAATTGGTGTATCCCGTGGGTAGCCAGCGCGCCGGAGTATTTTGAAGGAGCTTCTCCAGCGCCACCGATTGTTCGGACCAGTTGTAGAGGTTGAGCAGCTGTTCGGGGTGGGAACCGATCTTTTTGCGATGATCGTGCGCGGCGATCTGCGGGTAGAGGAGCATCGGCCAAAGCTCGCGCCGCGTGGCGTCAACGATCGCGGGTGCAGCGGCGTTGATGGAGACTTCGCCGTTCCAGGCGCGGAGAAAATCGGCGGCCTGCTTCAGACGTGCCTTGTCGTGAGAAAGCGTTGTGGGTGAGGCATGATCCAGGGCATAAGCGAGTCGTTGTGAGACAACGAGATCGAACTCGGAGTGGATGTCATCCTGGATCGCTAGCATGTCCGCAGGCGTAAGACCGGTGCGTCCTGCAAGGAGTTTGTTGATGCGCTCTACGCGGTAAGGCGGTGACCAGTTCAGCGCTACGGCGTAGGCGTAGTTGTCGGGCGTAACGCGTGCGTTGGCTGTGGCGAGGATGCCGTTCGACGGATCGACGATGTTTGGCAGTTCTGCATAGGGGATGTAGCCTGACCAGATTTGTGAAGCATCCAGCGCGTCTACTGGGACTGGTGATATCGGTGAGCCGATTGTGTAATCGAAGGTTGGTTTGCCGCTTGGAACAGCAGTCGGTGGCGGCTGCGCGGCGGGAAGCTGCGCGTCGTGGGTAGATTGCGATTCGTCGGAGTCGTTGAGCTGGTCTTCTTCGTCGGCGGGGGCAGGGCCAACTGGAATAGGAGCGGCAAGAGTGCGCAGGTGCTGCACTGCCGGGCCACGGACAGGGATGGCGCCGATGGCGTGGTAGCCGATGTGCTTTTGGTCGTCGGCGTAGATCACGTTGAGCGATGGGCCGCCCCAGGTTGCGAAGGAGGCGACCAGCGATGCTCCGTCTGTAGCGGTGTTCACGCTGAAGAACGGGGCAACGATGATCGTCGGGTCATAGATTGTCCACGCGAGTGAGAGCGCGCGATGATCGCTGTTCAGTAAAGGCGTAATGATGGGCGTAACGAGCTCTGATACGCCTGCGGCGCGGGTAGACATTGTGGATTGGCCGAGATGTTCGGTGGTGCTGAGGACATCGAAGTCAACGTCATGGCCGAACCGCACCTTGATGTGCTGAGGATGATGACCGACAGGCTGCCACGAGCCATCGACGCTTTGGAACTGCATGTTGGAGCCGGTGCCGCGCAGGTGCTCGATGCGGACATCCTGTACATCGCCGCCGAGGTTGGTAAAGCCCCAGGCTACGTGCTGGTTGCGTCCGACGATAACGAAGGGAACACCGGGGAGGGTAAAGCCGGCTACATCGATTGCCGGGGTGGTGGCAGTTGCCGGGGCGTGCAGCGTGGCTTCGTACCAGATGCCTGGAACGGAGAGCGCCAGGTGCATGTCGTTTGAGAGGAGCGGCGCGCCCGAGGCCGAACGAGAGCCCGCGACGGCCCAGTTGTTGGAACCTGCACGGCATTCGGCGCAACGAAGGCCCGGAAATTCTTTGCTGAGTGCCAGCAGATCGGTGGGATTCGCGAGTTGTGGCGGCTGTAGCTTCGATTGTGAGCGATCTAGCGGAATCTGTTCGACTTCGGGAACCGGCGTGGTGAGATCTGGCGGCGGTTGCGTAGGAGGGTGATCGCGCCAGGAACCTACAGGATAGAGGTCCGCGATCTGCTGCGGGGAAAGGTGCGCGGCGAGAGCTTCTCGGCTGAGTTTTACGGGGAACTGGGTGGAAAGGTCCTGGAACATGGCCAGCGAGACGAGCAGGGTGTCTCGTGGCGCCCATGGAGCGGGCGTGTAGTGCAGGAGGTGGAATTCGACGGGCAGATGGCCGTTGTGAGGACCGGTAGCTTGTGCGATGAAGGCGTTGACGCCGCGTGCGTACGCTTCGAGCTGATGGAGCTGGTCGGGGGCAAGCATCACCACCGCGCGGTCGGCGGTTTCTGTGAGCTGCAGGGTGCGCTGCAGACGGTCATGCGGGACGAGATTAGGGCCGAGGATTTCGGCGAGTTGACCGGCAGCGTGGCGGCGGACGAGGTCCATCTGCCAGAGGCGGTCCTGGGCCGTGATGAAGCCCTGGGCGAAGAGCAGGTCGTCGAGATTGGTGGCCTGGATGGAGGGGACACCTTGGGCGTCGCTGGTGACGGTCACCGGAGCGCTGAGGCCGGGGGCGTGCATGGCGCCATCGAGTTGCGGCATGGAGGCGTGCATGGCGTGGCGGAGCCACATTGCTGTGCTGATCAACGTGAAGGCCGCGATCGCAAGCAGGACGCCCAGCACCAGGAAGAGGCGGTGCAGATGG
>NZ_JBMHYI010000017.1:0-38161 GCF_058498515.1 Bryocella sp. | reverse complement strand
CGACAACTCCCTCTCGAATATCCGGGCCGAAGGTGACAACGCCAAGATCGCGCAATAAAACAGGTGTCCCATTCTTGCTGCCAACGGCAACACTCTGGAGGTCTTTCAGCGAGTGAAGGTAGGCAATTTCTTGAGAATGGAATACAGCGTCGACCTGGGGAAGCAAAACCAATTGTCTCTGCGGAGAAATGCTTCGTGCGACTCCAGAAGGCGACGTTGACCAGCCCGATGAGCGCGGGCACTTCTATCAGTGGTCCCACGACACGGACGAACGCTTCGCTAGAGTTCAACCCAAAGACGGCAACAGCAACCGCAATGGCCAACTCAAAATTGTTGCCCGCTGCCGTAAAGGAAAGTATCGCCGACTGCGCATAGTTGGCACCCAACTTCTTTCCCATCCAGAAGCTCACAAGAAACATGATGATAAAGTAGATGATCAGTGGCATTGCGATCTTCACAACGTCGAGCGGCAAGCGGACGATCAGGTCACCCTTGAGCGAGAACATGACCAAGATGTTGAAAAGCAAAGCGACAAGTGTGATGGGGCTGATGCGTGGGATAAAGCGCGTCCGATACCACTCCTCTCCCTTGAGCCGGATGAGGGCATACCTCGTGGCGAAGCCAGGACGAAAAATATTCTCATCGGCAACGTGCTCCTCTTCGCTGATGGTTCCTTCGGTGCGGGGTCCCTGCTGGCGTCCTTGTGATGCTTCTCTTCACCACCAGATAGAGCATCGGCAGAAGCATCCTCGGCATGCTTCGTCTTTTTCGGCTGTACCTGAAGGGTTTGCTTCTTATGCAGCTGCGCCACGGACAACAGTCATGCGGGAGGCCGATACTGACCGTTCTTCGCCGACTCATGCAGCGACAGTGTCTGCAGCGCTCCCGTAAATGCAAAGAAGATCACCGCCGGAGCCGTAAACGCTCCAAGATAACGGTGCAGGATCCGGACAGACCTTAGTATTCCGTCAATCATTGGCACATCAACCTCATTCTCGTGAAGCAATTTGTTGCTGTTGTGATCCAGCTCTATGGGTTCGCTCGATAGACCAGCGTGCTGGCATCAATATTGCCGCTCTTTGGGTGCGCCACATACAACCGCTTCAGTTCGGGAACGAAAATCGAGGTCTTCCCGCCGATCGTTTTCATGTTTGCAAATAGCCTGTAAAAATCAGCCGAATCCTGATGGAAAACACTAATGCCCTGGGATCCGGTGACATAGATACGACTCATCGCTGGATCCCACGAGAGGTCGTCGGAGTTATCCACTGCATCGAGTTCTTTCACGAGTTCTCCCTTAGCCGTATCGAAAACATAGAGGCGACCGGGAGTGCGTCCTGAGACGAATAAACGCTGTGTGGTAACGTCGAGGGCCATCGCTGTGTTGCGATTCATATCTGGCGTCACCCATGTACCCACAACCCTGTTTGTCTCCAGATCCACGACCCCAATCTGCTTGCGGTCACGGATGTTCACAAACATCCGGTGGTGGCCCTGGTCAATAGTCATCGCTTCGATGTTGTCACCATCGATCGGAATCTCTCCGACCTTCTTATGGTCGACTACAGAGATGATCGAGATAACGGAATCCTTCCTCTTCTCCTCGCGCCCGCCGTTGCCGATATAGAATCGCTTGGCCGCGGGATCATAGACTCCGGAGTCCGCACCAGGGCGCAGGGGGATGCGGTCGACGCGATGCATATCTTTCGCGGAAAGAATGATGCAGGATGCATCCTCTCCGTCTGTCACGAAGATCTTATCGGTCTCAGGGACATATGCCAGCGTGTGCGGGGCCTTGAATCCCGCGATGCTTCGCAGATGCGCCCCTGTTTTCAGATCGAATACCTCAAGCGTGTGATTCTCCTCCGCTGCGGAGAAGAGCCAACCCCGCTTGAGATCGTAGGCAAAGTGATCAAAGTCCCCATCCACCCCAGGCAATCTGGTTTCCATTACCTGGGTAAGCGGCGCTTGTGCTTCCGCAACAACGGCGGAAGCACAAGCTGTCATTAATAGAACTAATGCCGCCCAACGGCGAAAATGAAATGGCATAAATCTCCTGGATAGAATGCTCGTGATGGGGACTGCAAATATGCCTTGCGCTTACTTGTCGTTGATCTGGAAGGTATCCTTGTGCTCCCACGCCGCTATTGATGCCGCGGGATCGACGAGGCGATACATCCTGCCCTCCACACCATCTTTATTCAGAGTGAACTCGACAAAGTGGTAGTTAGGAAACGCATTGTCCTGGTAGAGGTCTGCCGGTTTGCGCTCCACGGGAACAGGCTTGGCGGCGCCGCCTCCAGAGACGAAATACACCACGACTCCGTGCGAGAATCGCTCGTAGTTATGAATGTGGCCGGCAATGACAACGATCTTCGCTTTCATGTCTGGCGCCACAGACTCTAGAAAGTCACGGAGACCGATCTCGTTTGGCCTCGGATTGTGGCTCACATTGATGTGTGTCTGGAAGTCCGCAACAGGAGGATGATGCAGGCTGATGAACACAAAGCGTGTTGTGTTCGGAACGTGCGCAAGCTGGTCACGCAACCATCTCCTCTGGTTGCTGCCCTCTGCGAGCGAGGTGTCGCTATCAAGGGCGATCGTATAAACGGATGCGCCCAACTCCACGGAGTACCAGCGGCGGTTACGCATCTCCGGGAATGCCGCCCACCAGTGCTCGAGCGCAAGGTGTGGGTCCCCGTGAAATTCATGATTGCCAAGCGCGGGATAGATGCGAAGATTTTCGTCACGCCAGACCTTAGTCTCCTCGCGGTACACGGCATAGTCGTTCGGTACATCACCGCTGTACGGAACATCTCCACTCATCAGGACAGCCGAGGGATGTTCGGCAGCGATCTTCTGCACCAGCGCGCGACGTGCCTCGGGACTTGTGACATCGTGATTGTTTGGATCGGTGAATCGCTGATCGCCATACGCGATCACACGCACGGGCTCCTTCAACTCCGACTGAGCTACCCGGAAGCTCGGCCCCGGCTTACTGATCATCGAATCCGTCGAGATGTCTTCGGCCTTCGGACCTTTGTACTTCCCGTCGTCTTCCTGCGCATGCAGCGTCAACGCGGCCAACAAACCTACTGCTGAAAGATACCGTCTTGCAAACATGTGAGCCTTCCATTTCATGCTTCCCACGTAACGGGAGTGGTCCATCGGATGTAAGGGTGAAACAGCGGGCCGCACAGGTTCGCGCGACCCGCAATCCAGCCAGTTAGAAGTCGACCTTCAAACTGAACTCAAGGTCGCGCGGGCCGCCAGATCCCGCCGTGTTCTTGTTGTAAGCGGAGGTAATGACGCCATAGTTGTTGGGGTTGGGAACGCTCGTAGGAGCAGCCCAGCTAACCGCTGGCTTGCCATACTCTGCCACGTTGAAAACATTGAACGCTTCTGCGCGGAACGTGGCGCCAACCCGCTCCGTGACCGGGAACCGCTTGCTCAGTGCTGGATCGACCTGCCAGTGGCCAGGACCACGCACCGCATTTCGCGGCAGGTTGCCCCAGGTCCCGTTAGCGGGAGTCGAAAGCGCTGCATAATTCAGCCAGTTCCTTGGTGTGCGGTTGGCAGGATACAGGTTCGCTCCGGGGACCCTGTTCGGACGCTGGCTCTTGTTGAGTTGATCAGGAAGGGCGCTGGCAGAACGGCTCATGGTGACATTCAATGGAAGGCCGCCACGCGCCAAGCCGAGCGCGCTCAGCTGCCATCCGCCCACAAAGAAATCCTCGATGCGGGAAGAGTTGCTGAAGAACTTCCGACCGTGTCCCAGAGGCAGCTGCCAGATCATGCTGGAGGAGAAGTAGGATCGCATGTCCTGGTCGCTGTTCGAGCGCTCACAGCGCAGACACGACTGGTTCTGCGGAATGTCCGCTTCGCCGCCGCCAAGGCCGCCGTTATCGATCGAGTGAGCCCACTCATAGTTCGCGGACAAGTTGAGACCGTTCGTCACATTGCGTTGCACGCTAGTTTGTAGGGCGTTTGTGCTCGCATGATTGAACGTCCCACGGTAGTCGATTGTGGAGTAACCGGCGATGGGTCGCTTGCCCGTGGCGGGATTGATGCCATTCAGAGTCCAGTCGGAGAAGACATGTGCTGCGCTGGTCCCAAAATATGCAAGCTGGAAAATCGTTCGCGGCAACAGCTCGTGCTGCACAGAGACTGTCCATTCCTGCACCGCCGTATCTCTGCGATTGATCGGATCGCCCGACGGGCTGGAGCTCCCACTGGCCGCGGCCGATACCGGCGATACGGGATAGCTTAGGCCCGGTACCTGCGTCTGGTTCAGCGTGTACTTTTGCGAGGTAAGGTTCGATATCGGAGCGCTGAGGCCACCGAACTGGCCGAAGCCGTAGTAGATGCCGTAGCCCACCCGGAGGACCATCTTGCCCTGGAGCTGTGCGGGCGACCACGCAGCGCTCAGGCGAGGCGAAAAATCTGCCAGGTTCGGGCTGTACCATCCAATGTTGTTGGGGCAGACCACGTTGGGACAGTTGATCGGATCAACGTTGATTCCCCGGCCAAGCTCCTCATGGTCAACGCCGAAGTACTCGTAACGCAGACCAATGTTGAGGTTCAACGTGGAACTCAACTTGTACTGGTCCATGATGTAGCCGAAGTACTCGGTCATACGCTGACCGGTCAGCGGCACGGTGCCATTGTAAGTATCGGAGTCGATCAGGTTCTGCAGGAAGGTCGTCGTGCTGACGTACGCCAGGGTGTCGTCGGGGCTGTTCGGCGAAGCCTTGTTCTCTTCCACCCAGCGCGCAGTAACGCCAGCCTTTAGCGCGTGCTTGCCGACAAGAAAGCTAAGGTCGTCCACAATCGTGAACGTGTTGTCATTGCGAATTGAGCCGCTCGGATTGCCGATGGAGGTAAAGGGAGAGATCTGCAGTGCGAAGGCGAACGGTGTGGTCTGTCCCTGCTGGAAGGCGTCGCGATTGAAGCCGTAGCGGAAATCATTGAAGATGCGCGAAGAAAAGGTGTTCTGAATTCCGATAATCGCGTTGGGTGCCGCCACTTTGGTAAAGCCAGTCGATGGTGGCAATCCATCCGGCGCGTTCTGATAGTACTCATCCGTATCGAAACGGAGGAATGCCGTCATCTTGTCATTGATGTGCCAATCGGCGCGAAACAGGCCCGCGGTCTCGTTCGTCGTCTGGCGGCCGGTACCGATGTATTGCATGGATTGCGGGCTGATCGTGATATTGCCCAGCGGATACGCATTGATAAGAGGAGCGAGTACCGGCTGCTGTGCCGCAACCTGCGCACGAAACGCCGGACTCGGCACGGTGCCATTGATCGGCTGATTCAACACCTCACGAACCGCTTCAAAGTTCGCAAAGAAGAAGAGCTTCTTGGGAACAACGGGGCCACCAAGGTTCGCACCGAAATTGTTGCGGCGCAATGCTGGCAGGAAACCTCCCGCATAGTAGGGAGTGGCGTCAAAGTAGTTGTTGCGCAGGAACTCCCATGCCGCACCATGAAACTTCGCTCCGCCCGTACGGGAGACGACCTCGATCTGGCCGCCGGCAGTCCCGCCTTGGTCCGCGCCGTAAGCCACACCGTTTGCGCGAAACTCTGCAATCGCTTCCGTGGAGATCTGCAGATGCAGATCCACCTTGTTGTATTGATGATTGATGCCAGAGGCATCCACGCCGTCGAGCTTCCAGGTGTTGTCCTCGGCGGATAGGCCCGCGAAGCGCACATCCCCTTGCGTACCCGTGCCGGAGTCGATTGCGCCGGGTACCAGCGAGACAAGTCCCACAAAGCTGCGGCCATTGAGCGAGAGGTCGCGGGCCTGGTTTCCATGCACCACGCCGCCAATCTCCGCAGAGCTCTTGGATAGGTCCGAGTCAGTGACCGTCACCTGTTCGGTTGCGCCCTGCACCACAAGCTTTACATCGAGCGTGCGCGTCTGGCCGACATCCAAGGTGAGGGTTTCCGTCTTGACCGCGTTGAACCCCGGAGCTCCGATGGCTACGGTATAGGTACCGGTGTTGAGTGATGTCACGGTATAGACGCCAGCACTGTTAGTCTCGGTGTGGCGCACCAAATCGGTTGCAGTGGAAGTTACGTCGATGGTCGCGCCAGCGACCTTGCGTCCAGACGGATCGACCACCGACCCGGTGATGGTGGCCCGATCCGTTTGTGCGAAGACTGGCATGGCGTACAGCAAGAGGAGCAGTAGAAGCTTTTTCACGAGTGTTTCCTCCGTGCGGTGATGGGGCTGCTTAGCGGTACAGGGCTTTCTTGCTGGGAATCTGGCGCTGTAGATCATCTCGAATCGCAACGCCGATGCGGATGGCTTCCTCTTCGTTGTTGGCTTTCGAGTACGGGACCTCCATCACGACGAAGCCTCCTTCGAGGTCGCGACCCTTGGCGTCGGTCATAGGGATCAACAGGTCGAAGGTCTTGTCCTTATCTAGACGAACAGCGACAGGCTTGCCGGTAGCGAGCTTCTGCAGATCGGCCGGCGACGACTTCTTGCCGTTCTTCGAAGGCGTGATGTTGGCGATGATTACGTTGTCCGTCTCACCGGGAGGCACAGCATGGATACCGAGCTTCACGATCTGGTCGCCGCGTGACTCCTTCTCTTTCATCACCAGCGACTGCGCAAGAGGAGCATGCACATGCATGTAGGTCGAAGGGTCCTGCGCAGCGGCCTTCGCGGGGGCATCCTGACCGAAAGAGCAAGCGGGAGCCGCCAGCAGTAAGAGAGAGCACGCGAGCACATTCGGGAAGAACAACGATTTCATGATGAGATCTCCGGGCTAAGATTTGCCGTGCAGACGAGCCGCATTGCGGATCCGAATGAGATGCATCTGCTTGGCGTTGATGCCATTCAACCGCGCTGGCCTTAGATGGGCCTTAGAGGAACGGCCCTGTCACCGGCTATTCACCACACTGACGCAGTCATTTCACAATCGCCTCTGTTAACTGAGTAACGATGAATGTGTTGGTGGTGGAAGACAATAAGCGCCTTCGGGCGATCCTTCAGCAGACTCTGTTCGAGGATGGCCACACGGTCACGGCGTCAGACCGTGGCGATGCGGGACGCGAGCTACTGCTGAGCATGCCCTTCGATATTGCGGTCCTGGATGTCATGCTTCCAGGAATGGATGGGTTCACCCTGCTCAAACAGGTTCGAGACCTTGGCTGCCGCGTGCCCGTGCTGATGCTGACAGCCCGGGACTCCATGGCCGACGTTGTGCATGGACTCAACCTCGGCGCGGATGACTACCTGACAAAGCCCTTCCAAATACAGATCTTTACAGCGCGAGTCCGGTCGGTGGGACGTCGCGGCCCCGCCGTGCAACCTACCGTGCTTACCGTTGGCGATCTATCTCTCAACACATCGGGGCGGACGCTGCATCGTGCTGGAATAGAGATCCCTCTGATGCGCAAGGAATTCGTATTTCTTGAGCTACTGATGAGCCATCCCAACCAACTCGTAACCCGAGACCAGTTGCGTGGCGCTGCATGGCCGCAGGACGCAGAAGTCAGCGATGGCAACGTGGACTTCTACATGCACAGGTTGCGCTCCAGGCTGGACAAGAAGGGTGAGGTGAGCCTCATTCGCACGGTCCGATCCATGGGGTACAGGATGGTTGTTCCACGATGAGAATCAACTTCCGTGCGCTTCGAGTAAGGCTGTTCCTGCTTTATGTGGGATTGGTAGCCTTCTCGATGTCGTGCCTTGGCTGCTTTTCCTACTGGTATTTGACGAAGATGCTGGCGAGCGCGAGAGAAAGCACGATGGTCGCTCGCGAGGATCGTATCGTCGCATACATCGACTTATGGCCCCACAGCGACAGCACCCTTTCCATGTCGCAAAAGCTGCATCAGTTGAGTATCGGGATCAACGGAACCGATATCATCCAGGTAAATGACCTGAGCGGGACACCTATCTATTCCACTCCGGGACACGATGACCTGAAGGTACCTTGGCCTAACCAATCCTGCGAACAGCGATGCGTTGGACTGGAGCATCGGGATGGCCACCTGATTCGCACATTGCACCATGTGGTCAAGATAGACGGACTCCCCGTAAGACTTTCGCTCTCTGGAACCATCGACGAGCACGCCGATATTCTGCGACGAGTTCGCAATTCGTATCTGCTTTTCTGTCCCCTGCTGCTTATCGTGTCCGCGGCTGGAGGATATGCCTTGAGCCGCCGCGCCTTAGCTCCCGTGGACCGGATGATCGCTAAAGCTCGGACCATTGGCATCGAGGATCTCACCGGCCGTCTACCAGTGCCGGACACCAGCGACGAACTGCAACGATTGGCGGAGAGTTGGAACGAACTTCTGCAGCGCCTGGAATCTGCCGTCGCGCGCCTTACTCAGTTCACAACCGACATCTCGCATGACTTGAATACGGCCATCGCGGTCATACTTTCGACCGCCGGCCTCGCTCTTTCTCGGAGACGTTCGTCGGATGAGTATTGCGCGGCCCTGCGCAGCATAACTGTGGAATGCGAAGCCACCTCGCAACTGCTCAAAGACGTGCTGTCTATCGCACGGGCGGATCTCCCGTCGCGTCGTATCTCGGAACCCGTGGAGCTATCGGCGCTTGTGCAGGAGGTCGGCCAGCAGTTCAGTGGTCGAGCTCATGTCAAGCAACAGCAGCTCGGACTTACAGTGGAACCTGAAGTCTGGGTCTTGGGCGATGCCTCCCTTCTGCGTCGGATGGTGTCGATTCTGCTGGACAATGCGATTCGATACACCCCTGAGCACGGATCTATCTCACTGAGCCTCATGCAACACCAGTCGGGCACCGAAATCGCTGTGCATGATACGGGCGTGGGAATTTCGGCTGAAGAGATGGCCAAAATCTTCGATCGCTTTTACCGGGGCGATCCCTCTCGCTGTCAAGAGGATGGCGGCAACGGACTCGGACTTTCCATCGCGAAGTGGGTGGCTGAAACCCATGGGTCCAGCATTACAGTGCAGTCCATTCCTTCCCAGGGAAGCACGTTCCGCGTATCACTGCCGCCCCTCTCCCGCAACAGCCTGATGACTTAGGCCCAGGAGAGGCCTCGAACCACCGGCCGCCAAAGTCCAGACGACGGTGCGTTACGGCTCAGTCGGAGCGAAATTGAGTACATTTCCAGAGCGGCTGGAACCCAGAGACCGGCGCTGGCCAGGGGCCGCTTTATTGCTTTAGAAATACTTTTTGCCGGCTGCAGTTACCCGTCATGGAGCCCATTCCGACCACTACCAGAAGGCGAAAATCAGCTTTTATAGGAGTCTAAATCGGAAGCAGTATACGATGTTTTTGTTATAAATAGCGCAGGGTGACACACCTATGAACATAGAGTCGATCCTCGCTAAATTTTGCCGATGACGACAAGCAAAGCCACGCAGTTCTTGCCTGCGCGGAGGACTTTCGCCGGAGGCAGCCCGTCAGAGAGTGTCACGACGTGGGTAAACCGTGAGAACGCTTCATGGTTGCCGTTCCCTAAGCGGGTGCGGTTTATTTATCTGGATTCCCAATTTGGTCGGATAGGTACTGGTCAGCACTCATCCAAATTCATTCGGGAAGCAAATCCGATAACGACAGTTGAGCAATCGCAAAATGAAGACAGCCCCTTCGCGACCATGGCGGCCACGATGCAGCAAGAGTATCTATCGGAGGAGCTGAAGTTGCACCGGAGTTTGCGACGGAGATCGGCTTCCGCTCTCACTGTTGCCGACGACGGTGGACTGCGGCGGCTTTCATGGAAGGGCGGGTGCTTGCGCCATCTTTCTCAGCTTACGAACCAGAATCGGAATGGTCTTTGGGTGCCGTTCACGGTGGTAGGCAAGTGCCATATCGACGGTCCAGTCCACACCGAGGATGCGACGGGTCGTAAGCGCTTCATCCAACGGCATGCCTTCACGGATGAGAGCCATCCCATAGCCATCTTTCACGAGAGCTTGCATCTCTGTCGGATGCGAGCCACTCGAATACTCCTCGATCTGTAGTCCCGCATCGTGAAGAAGTTCCATCAGACACGCGTGCGCCTCGGGGTGACGATTCGGGTGATACAAGATGGTGAGATTGCCCTGCAGATCGCCGACCTTGATCGCTGCCCTTTCGGCGAGCGGACTGTCGCGACGCATACAAACAACAAGCCTATCCTGGCGCAGGTCCCGCACACAGATCGGGATGTTTTAGCGGGAGAGTGACGAGCGCCGCATCCAATTCTCCGGCAAGAAGGGCTTCCGCAAGCTGGGTAGTCTCTCCGTGTGAACGCCGCACACTGCAGCTTGGCAAGAGCTCTTTGTGCATGGAACAGAGTTGACGAAAGAGCTCGTTATCCGCGAGTGGACTGGATCCAAGACGGATTACGTCAATCTCCCCACGCTCGATAGCGATGATGGCGGCGATCACCTCATCTCGAGCTTCCAAAACGGACCTGGCCAGGGGGATGAAGGCGAGGCCCGTTTCCGTTGGGTAGATGCGTCCATCCTTCGCTTTTCGATAGAGGTTCACTGAAGCGTATTGCTGGAACTGGCGTGCCTGGACGGTGAGGTTGGGTTGAGATGTGCGCAGGTAATCCGCAGCAGCTCGAAAGCCCCCTCGAATTCCTCTTGATGAGCATACGGCGAAAGACCTGATGGCCTGGTATCAGGCGACACCGTTCCGAAACCCGAAGATTTCGTGTTCGCGACAACGAGCAATCTGCGGGAAAGAAGCGCGGAAAACAGCCGATTTGGCTGTCTACCGTCATGCGGTACCACATTCAACCCGTAGTTAAGGAACTCGGCATCAACAAGCAGGTGAGCTGGCATACGTTCCGCCGCACCTACTCGACGCTCCTGCAGGCCAATCGAGAGGACGTCAAGGTGGTGCAAGAACTGCTGCGGCACGGATCGACGAAGGTCACGCTGGACATCTATACCCAGGCTCAAATGCCGGCCAAGCAAGAGGCACAGCGGAAGGTCGTCGTGATGATGCGCACGGAGGCGGTCCAGTCCGTAGCTCTGGGTGCATAATCCGAGGGTCCCCGATGGGTCCCCGGCGTTTTGGGGTATTTTTCGCTAAGTCTTTTGGAATGTTTGGCGTCCCCGACGGGATTCGAACCCGTGTTACCGCCGTGAAAGGGCGGTGTCCTAGGCCACTGGACGACGGGGACGCTGGCCGCCAGCCGCAGGACGCGGAAGGCGCTCGATCCAGTCTACTAGGGTCGAGCCTCGGAATCAAAGGCGCGTGGTGGAAACTGCCATTCCATCCCCCTAGGCTGTTGCCTGTCCTTCGCTAGGCTCTTGCCTGCAGAACGCCGCGACGCAGACGTTGCCCCGCACACAGAGCCACCGCCCGGTAGATGCGCGCCGAGTCCCGCACGGGCCGGAAGTGGCTCCCCCGATTGCCCCCCACATAGACGGTCTCGATGGGCACCTCCCGCGGTCGTCCTAAAGCAGCCGAGAGTTGCAGCAGTACCGAGATCTCGTACTCATAGCGGTCGCCTTCGACCCTTCGCAGCATCGGGAGCAGCCCACGCGGAAAGGCCCGCAGCCCCGTCTGGGTATCCTTGAGATCGAGGCCTGCCACAGCCGCAACAACCCTGCGTGTGAGATGGTTGCCAAGTCGGCTGCGCCAGGGCACGTCGCCCTCTAGCGAGCGTGAGCCAAGCACAATCTCGCCTGGATGCTCCAGCGCCACAGCTGCAACCCGAACAATGTCGAGCGGCCGATGCTGCCCGTCCGCATCGGCGGTGACAACGACCTCCACGTCCTCGAACATCTTCTCCACAAGCGCAAAGCCCATCTTCAATGCCTGCCCTTTGCCAAGGTTCCGCTCATGACGAAGCAGGTGCACGTGGGGCTCAATGCGAGTCTCGTCAACCCACCGCTGATGTTCCATCGCGCTGCCATCATCCACAACAACCAGCGCCCCAAAGCCCAGCCTGCCCAACTCGCCAACCAGGCGCGGCAACGCCGCCCCCGCGTTGTACGCTGGGATAATCACAGCGACTCGCTCCAGCAATGGCAAAGGCTGCCCATACTGCTCTACCGGCATGGCCTGCTTCCCTTCTCTCCCGCATCTCAGGCTTGCAGGTGTACGAGCTTCGCCTGCTTCTGCGCGCGGATCACAAGCTCCGCAGCAAGCAGGCACTGCGTCTGGTCCTGCGCGATGTGCGTGCGGTTGACCACATCCGCAACGAACTGCAGCCCGAACGGCAGCGTCAGGTTGTTGCAGTCGATATACCGTGCCTCTTTCGCATCCACGAGAAACAGGTTGTTGCCCGTGTGGCTCACCGCAACGTTGGTGTACTTCCTCAGCTCGATGTACCCCTGCGTGCCCAAAATGAAGAGGCGTCCATCGCCCCACGTGCCCAGGCCATCCGGCGTAAACCAGTCAAGCCGCACATAGCCGCAGCCCTTGTTGCCGCGCAGCACCATGTCGCCAAAGTCCTGAAAGCGCGGATGCTCAGGATGCGCCACATTCGCGATCTGCGACTCCACCACCTCCGCCTCGGTCGATCCCGTGTAGTACAGAAACTGGTCGACCTGGTGCGATCCAATGTCGCACAGGATCCCGCCATACTGATCGGGGTTCCAGAACCACTCCGGCCGCGGCGTGCCGCCGCCCGCATCGCCGTTGTGCTGCAGAATCTGATGCGGCGCAATGTTGATCGTCTGGATCACCTTGCCGATCGCTCCGGCCTTCACCAGCTCGCCCGCCCTCACGGCAGCCTTCACCTCGAGCCGCTCGCTATAGAGGATCGCGTAGATGCGGCCCGTCTCTGCGATGGTCTTGCGGATCTCGGCAAGCTGCTCCAGCGTCGTCGCACCAGGCTTGTCGCTAAGGAAGTCCTTGCCCGCGCGCATCGCACGAACACCCAGCGGAGCGCGCTCACTCGCGATCTTCGAGCTGAGCACCAGCTGGATCGACTTATCGTGAAGGATCTCATCTTCCGTCTTCACAACCCGCACGCTCGGATACCGCTTCGTGAACGTGGCAAGCTTATCCGGCTCGTCACTCTGAATGGCGACCAGCTTCCCACCGCCACGCTCGATCGCGCCGACCATGCCATAGATGTGGTCATGGCTCATGCCCGCGACCGCGAAGTTGATCGTGTACTTCGGCGCGGCCATCTCCTGCGCGCTCGGCATCGCAACCTCATGCGTAATCGGGCGTCCCTCCAGGCCGTGCGCAAGGGCCGCAGCCGGCATCATCGAGAAAGCACTGGCGGTGCCAAGGGTCTTGAGAAACGAACGACGGTCTGCGGAACTGGATGCCACAAAGTTGCTCCTTGCTGGCGCGACGAAAGCGCGTTGCGACTCGGCATCCACTGTAGTGAAGCAGCCGTTTCACTGGCAAACGCAGCTTCCCTGCATCTGCCTCTCGCGACAGCTCGGCCCTGCTCTAATACAGCGTCACGTTGTCCAGTTCGAGCCACGTCTTCGTTCCTGCCGGACGCTGCGCTACCAGTTCCATCTCAGTGATGTCATCGCCGCCCCACGCCACCGCGGTCACACCCTCGCGAGCGTGCCCCACGCGATGCAGCGCGCTGAACGGCACCTCAATCGTCTTCCACGCGGAACCGCCCTCAACATTTGTCGCCCACGCGCCGTTCACCCCATTGGCGCGCAGCTCATACGGGCCATCGCCGCGAATCTCCAGCCGCACACCGTGATACGCACGCAGGTCTGCAGGAGCAATCGATCCCTTGGTCAGCGGCAAGATCACGCTCGCCGTCGGCTTCTCCTTCGCCGACATCGACGCCGTCATCAGCAGCGCATGTCCACCGCTTTCGCGTGGCAGAATCTGGATCATCTCCGTGCTGCGATCGAGCCCGCCATCAGGGTTCGTCACCACCAGCGTATCCAGGTTCGACCGGCCATCCCCGCGCTCGAAGTCATCGATCAGCGCCGCAATCTTCACCGCCGGCATCGGCACATCCAGGTTCGCCGCCGGAGCTCCCGGACCAAACAGCAACCGCCCATCCACAAACACCCGGTCCGTCTTCTCGACATCCTCGATGTGCTCCCACGGCGTGCCCTTGATCAACACCACATCAGCGCGCTTGCCCACCTCGATCGTCCCACGGTCCCCAAGCTCTCCCATCGCGCGCGCACTGTTGGCAGTGCCCGCCATCAATGCGGCCTCCGCTGGCAGACCCGCCTGCACCAGCAACTCCATCTCGCGCAGAGTCGCTTTGCCATGCGGCGTTCCAGGCATGCCCGCATCGGTGCCCAATGCAATCGGCACGCCCGCATCATAGAGCTTCTTCGTGTTGTGCTGCGCAAACTCCCACTTGCGCATCGACTGCTGATAGCGAGGATCCGTCGGAGGAAACGTACTGTGATGTCCCGGCTTGGTCGGCTCATACACCGCCAGCGTCGGCGCAAAGAAGCTTCCACCCTGCTTGATCGCCGCAATCGTCGCGTCGTCGATATCGCGGTCCTGCAGCGCATGGTCGATCACATCGACGTGCGCGTCGCCCGCCTCTTTACCCTTGGCCACCGTGACGGTATGCGTCAACACCGGAAGCTTCCGCGTATGCGCCTCGGCCACCAGCGCCGCAATCGCATCGGCATTCATGCTCGTGTTGTCGGGAGCGGTGCCGTAGCGCCACCCATCCGTCATCACCTCGCCAAAGCAGTCCGGATTGTACGGAAAGATCGCATCGATGCCAGCCTTCGCGCCTGCGGGAGTCACCACCCACTTCGTCGTCGCCGTATCAGCCCAGTCCGCGCCATGGCCGCCAGGAGTACTCAACCGCCCGCAAAGATTCACATGCGGCGCGTTGATCGACGCCAGCCACGCACGCCGGGCTTCAAACGACTCCGGCGAAGCATTGAAGTCCGCCACCGTCGTCACACCCGCCGCAAGATCGGCATTCCCAATCAGTGGTGTCGTCCCGGGCTCGCCCGCGGTCCAGTGCGTGTGCAGATCGAAGAACCCCGGCAGCAGCGCCTCGCCCTTGGCGTCGATCACCGTGAAACCCGCCGGAGCCTTCAGATGCGAACCCACCGCGGAGATCCGCCCATGGACGATCAACACCGTCCTCACCGAGGGAGCCGCTCCGGTCGCATCGAACACCATCGCATCCACAATGGCAATACCAGCCTCATGCGCCGGCTTGTCCGCCGCAAACGCCAGCGCACCCACCAGAAGCCCCGACACCACCACAAACCGGCCAAAGCGCACGATCGCCCCACGTCCTAGCAGCATGAATCTCCCCTGAACTGAAGATGAACTGCCCCACCCGCGCCGCGGCACGAAGCTGCGCACAACTCTGGCAATGGTGTGGCTTAGGTGCAGTCTATCCCGGCCGGCAGAAAGCAGCCAGCACGCGGAGGCACACAAGATCCCCAACAGGACCTTCCAATCAATTTGTGAGGAAGAAGATGGCTCCTGAGGTAGGACTCGAACCTACAACCCTTCGGTTAACAGCCGAATGCTCTGCCATTGAGCTACTCAGGATCGCGTGTAGAACGCTGCGGCCAGGGCGACCGCTCGTGTTCCTTTATATCAAACGCAGGCAGCAGGGTCAAAGAACCGCCGCTGTGCAAACCCTATCGGCACCACAGTCAGCAACGTTGAGAATGAGCCTGAAACCCGCATCTGGAGCGCAAGTCCGGCGCGTCATGACTCGCGTATGATCGTGCCGAAGGAGATTTGCCATGCCACGTCTCAGCCGCCTGTCCCGCTCCCAAGTCGCTCCCGAGCTGCGAGATGTCTATGACAAGTTCCTGCGCGATCGTGGCAACGTCCCCTACTTCTTCCGCACGCTGGCCCACCGGCCCGAAATCTTCCGCACCGCAACAGCCCACATGCAGGCTGTGCTCAACGAGGGCACGCTGCCCACCCGGCTCAAGGAGCTCTGCGTCGTCCGCACCTCGCAGATGAACTGCACCAGCTACTGCCTCGCCAGCCACACCGCCATCAGCCTCCGGCTCGGCGCCACCGAAGAGCAGATCGAGGCCCTTCGCGGCAACTGGCGCGACTCGCCTCTCTTCTCCGAAGCCGAAAAGATCGCCCTGCACATGGCCGAGGTCATGACCTCCGACTCCTTGCACTACACCGACGACGATATGGAGCAGCTCAAGCGCTTCTACTCCGAAGGCGAAATCATCGAGCTCATGGCCGCAGTGGGCCTTTTCAACTACTTCAACCGCTTCAACAACATGCTCCAGATGGAACCGACCCAGCCGGCAACTCCCGAAGAACTAGCCGAAGCCGGCGTCGAACCCGTCACGGCTTAGGACCAGCAGAGTAGCGAAATAGCAGAACAACAGAAGAGTCCCGACAGGCCGGCTCCTGGAAGCTGGCCTGTTCCACGCAAGCCCATCTCCGCAGCAAAACCCATGAGTTCACTGTCAGCTATTTCGCTATTTAGCTGTTCTGCTATTCAGCTGTTCTGCTGCCCTTAGGGGTAAAGCAGCACCGCGATATTGAACGTGGAGAAGTTCTTCGAATCCCGCGCGGGGCATGCTCCTACCGCCGCCTGGTGGTAGCGCCCGCTCGCCAGCCGCTCGCGCAACGCATCCGGCAGCCGCTCCAGGTCTGCAGCCGTATACCGCATCACAAACCAAGGCTGCCGCTCACCAGAATATCCCGTCTCCATCTCGCAGGTACGCCGCGCAGCTTCAGGGGAGGGGATGAGATCGATCGCAGCAGCGGAAGACACCAGACTCCCTACCCTCTGCTCCTGTTCATTCAGCGACAACTGCTGCACCGAGCGGTCGAAGTCCTGCACCGCGTACAGCTCATTGCCGCGCCGCAACACGCTGATTCCCACCGAATCGACGCGTGGATCCAGCAGGTTGGCGCGGTGTCCCGGCGAGTTCATCCACGCCGTGTGCACGATCGCCACCGTAGGAGCCATCGCCACATTCTCCGCAATTAGGCTGAAGCGCGCGCCCTCGTAGCGTCCGCGAACTTCGAGTTCATTCTCCCCCGGAAACTGGTGGGAGATCGTCTCGCGGGCGGCCATCTCGTGCGCATGGTCATAAGCCGCGCGGTACAGCGACGCATCCCAGCGCAGCGGCCGAAGCCCGCGCGAGAGACGTTCCTGGTTTGCAGATTGAAAGAGGTACTGCTCGGCGACGGAGGTCGGCGTACCCGGTGCCACAGGCGATTGCGCCTGCCCTGGGCAGACCACACAACCGAGCAGGCACAACAGGGTCCCGAGGCGTCTCATGTTCAGATTGGACACCGGCTCCGCAAACTCCATGCGGAGTTAGGCGAAAATAGTCCGCCGCCGGTAACGTATCTGGTTTGTAACGGGTCTACTCGGCGGTCGCCGGCAATCGGTCGCGGTACCGCAGGATCAGCTGAAACAGCTTGCGAGCATCCCAGTAGCGTGGGATGAAGCGCAGCGGATCGGACAGTGAGCGCACCAGCCAGCCCATGTACATGTTGTCTGCCCAGCCCGGAATATGCACCTGGTCCCCGCTGAGAAACGCAATCGCGGCGCCCGTGCAATGAATTGCCGGCAGGTAGCTGAGGTTCTGCTTCAGGTAATGCCCCAGCTTCTCCTGCGATCCCCCGCCAATCGTAATCAGCACGTGCTGAGGCCGCAGGCCCTCGATCTTCTCCAGCAGCGCTTCGTCCTCAATCTGTTCGCCATACATCGGAGCCATGTAAAGGCAATCCTCCGGGACCGTGATCCCGAGCGACTCCAGATAGCTGAGGTTGCGGGCTGCGCTGTGCTCGCCGGCCATCACCCAAATCGTATTGCCGGGTGCCCGAAAGCTCTCCTGCTGCAGCAGATAGCGCTGGTACTTCAAGCCCGACAAACGCTCCAGGTCATCTCCCTGGAGAAAGTTCCAAACCAGCACCATGAAGGCGGAATCCGTGATCGCGAGATCCGCACCGAGCAGGGCCTCGCGATATCCCCGATCATGAGCCATGTTCTTCAGCGCCGGCGCAGCCGGCACCACCAGCAGGCCGCCCCGCTCCATGCTCATCACCGCCTGCTCCACAGTGCCGGAGAAGAAGTCGACGCCGAGAATCGTGGTGTACCTCTTGTCCCTGGGCGCCATGCGCTACGCCTCCCTCGTATCTCTCGCCCTGATCTCGCCTTCGATCCACCGGTACGTCTTTTCGAGCCCGTCACGAAGCCTGATCGAGGGTTGCCAATTCAAACGATCCATAATCAGGGTGTTGTCGCTGTTCCGTCCGTTAACCCCTTTCGGTGCGGACAGATCGTACCTTCGTTTCAGTTTGATGCCGGCAATGTCCTCGGCAATATCCACAAGCTGATTGATCGTCACAAGTTCGTCCGAGCCCAGGTTGATGGGCTCGTCGATCTCGCTTTCCATGATCAGCTGGGATCCCAGCGTGCAGTCGTCGATGTACATGAAGCTGCGGGTCTGCTCACCGCTGCCCCAGATCGTGATCTCGTGCTTTCCGCTGAGCTTGGCCTCGATCACCTTGCGGCAGATAGCTGCGGGAGCCTTCTCGCGGCCACCGTCCCAGGTCCCGTGCGGGCCGTAGACATTGTGGTAACGGGCTACGCGGCTGACGAGCCCAAAGTCTTCCTCGAAATGCCGGCACATCCGCTCGCTGAAGAGCTTCTCCCAGCCATAACCGTCCTCAGGCAACGCCGGATAGGCGTCGCTCTCCTTGAGGGGAATGACATCGGGACTCATCTGCTTTTCGCCGTTGTAGACGCAGGCCGACGAGGAGTAGAAGAACCGCTTCACCCCGGCATCCTTCGCAGCGACCAGCATGTGAGTGTTCGTCAGGACGCTGAGCATGCACAGCGCCTTATTGTTCTCGATAAAACCCATCCCGCCCATGTCGGCGGCAAGCTGATAGACCAGATCCACGTCCTGTACCGCGATCCGGCAGCTTTCAATCTCCTTCAGGTCCAGAACTAGGTTCTCGACCCCTTCCGTTTCCTGGTACCACTCCGCCAGGGGCTTCACATCCACCGCGCGGATCACCTTCACACCACTCGCCTGAAGGCTCCTGACCAAATGTCCACCAATGAAGCCGCCCGCGCCGCAGACGACCGCTGTCGATCCTTCCAACTTCATTCCCGGGAACTCCCAGATTCCGGCCGCCATGCCAATCTTCACTGCTTCTCTATTGGGGCGTTCGGGTACCTTTTCGTTGTGTGATTAGCTTCGAGTTTACTTGGACAACACAATCGTTTCCAGCAGTTTGCAGGTTGTTTGAACGTCGTTCCCCGTCCCAAATTCGGCGGCGCAATCTATGATGAGCCTCAGGATGGATACTCCTCCAACTTGGATGCCAACTCCCGCCGCGGAGTCAACCGCGGTCCAATCATCTGCCCGCATCCTCCGTCATCCCATGGCCACACTGGGTCTCCTGCTCCTCGCAATCTTCCTCGCGATGGCCCTCCTTGCGCCCTGGCTCGCACCGCGCGATCCCGCGTCTCTCAACCTCGACGCGCGTCTGCAGCCTCCTTCGGCGAAGCATTATTTTGGAACAGACGAACTCGGCCGCGATGTTCTCTCTCGCTCACTCTATGGAGCCCGCGTCTCGCTCACGGTCGCCGTCTCCGTCGTCGGCCTCTCTCTAGCCGCCGGACTCCTCCTTGGTTCCCTGGCTGGTTTCTACGGCGGCTGGGTCGACACCGTCATCAACGTCTACCTCTCCAACGTCTTTCTCGCCCTGCCCGGAATTCTTCTCGCCATCGCCTTCGTCGCCTTCATGGGTCCGGGACTGGAAAACCTGATCCTCGCCCTGGCGCTCGCCGGTTGGGTAAACTATGCCCGCCTCGTCCGTGCCCAGGTCATGTCGATGAAAGAACGGGAGTTCGTCGCCGCTGCCCGCTCGCTGGGAGCTTCCGATTTCCGTCTCCTCCTGCGCCACATCCTTCCCAACATCCTCCAGCCCCTCCTGGTGCAGGCCGCCGTCGGCATGGCGGCAGCAGTGCTGGCCGAAGCCACCCTCAGCTTCCTCGGCCTGGGCGTCCAGCCCCCGACCCCAACCTGGGGAGCCATGCTCAACGACGCGCGCTCCCATCTCTTCGACGCTCCCTACTTGGTCGTCTTCCCCGCAGCCTTCGTCGCCCTCTGCGTCCTCGCCTTCAATCTCGTCGGAGACGGCTTGCGCGACGCTTTGGATCCACGCACACGGGCCGAGTGAACGGGAACCGCCAGCGTACGCTGTCCCTGCACTCGAAGACGATGGTTCTCGAACACGCGGGCTACATGCCGTACCAATCCGGGAGGCGCTCCATGCGCATTGCCGTTCTTTCCGACACCCACGGTCTGCTACGCCCCGAGGTGATTGAGGCCATCCGGGCGGCCGAAGGCGTCGACCACATCCTCCACGCCGGCGACGTCGGAGACATCCACATCCTCGACACCCTGCGAGAGATTGCCCCGGTCACCGCCATCCGCGGCAACGTGGACGTCCAGGGGCCCACCGCCCTGCTGCCGGCCACCGAGGCCCTCGATCTGGGCGGAGCGCTCATCTACATGCTCCACGCCATCGACGACCTCGACATCAAGCCCGAAGCCGCCGGAATCGCCGCCGTGATTTACGGACACTCCCACCAGCCTACCCTGCGTCACCGCAACGGAGTCCTCTACCTCAACCCCGGAAGCTGCGGCCCCCGCCGCTTCTCCCTGCCCATCTCCATGGCCTGGCTCACCGTCGAAAACGGCAGCGCCTCCGCCGAACTGGTCGAGCTGACAACCTAGCTCGCACCCGGCGCTGTCGGAGGTGCCGACGGCTTCGACGCACCCGGCTTCATCGGCTCCCGCACCACAGGAGGTACGTCCGGCACCGCCACCGCCTGCGCTCCCGACTTCTCCCACGAGAACGTCACCGTCGAAAGAATCCCCGCCATGCGCGCCTCGACGTCATGCAGCTGCCCCGCGCTCAGCTCCTGCGCTCCGCTCGCGGCCGCGCAAAACGTGTTCACCTCCAGGTCGAACCGATAGCACGCATGCTTCCGGTACGCCGTGTAGATCTCGTCCCGCGCCTCCACACACTCCCTGCCATGCTCGGTGTGGACATGACCGAATCCCATGCCGCCAATCCCCACCGCCTCCGGCTTCCCTGCCGCTCCCGCGGGCGCCGCACAGCTGCGCTCGTCCGACTCCGGCTGCACCGTGAAGTACAGCATCGCGCCCGCCAGCGTGGACTGAGGAAACGGGTTGAAGCCCATGCTCGCCACCCCACGTACAAGAGCCGTGCGAGGAGCGTCCTTCACATCCAGCCGGAAGTTGCTCACTTCCCCATCGCGATGCGCCAGCGTCCATCCCGCCGGAACCTCGAACCTCACCCCATACCGCGCATCCGCGAAGCTCCGCGCCTTGGCAGCTTCAGAGGGCCCCGCCGGAACCGTAATCTGCGCACCCGCCCGCGATACCAACGATACGAAAACGAGCCACACATACCCCAACAAAACCCCGAGTCCCAACCGTCTCATCCCCACACCCTCATCGCCGCATACGCGGATCCGCCAGCGCATACAGCGAGTCCGTAATCAGATTCACCGCCACATACGTCAGCCCAATCGCCAGGATCGATCCCTGCACCAGCGCATAATCGCGGTTCGAAATCGCCGACAGCGTCAGCCGACCCAGCCCCGGCCAGCTGAAGATCGTCTCCGTCACAATCGCCCCCGCCAGCAGCGATCCGAACTGCAGCCCAATCACCGTCAGCACCGGGTTCAGCGCATTGCGCAGCGCATGCGCATACACCACGCGCCGCTCGCTCAACCCCTTCGCCCGCGCCGTGCGGATGTAATCCTGCGACAGCTCCTCCAGCATCGACGTCCGCACCATCCGTGTCAAAATCGCCGCCATCCCCAGCCCCAGCGTCACCGCCGGAAGGATCAGATGCGTCAAGAACTCCCCCGCGCCCACTCCCGCGCCCGACACCGGAAGCCAGCCCAGCGAAATAGAAAAGATCACGATCAGGATCGGCCCCAGCGCAAAGTTCGGGAACGACAACCCCACCAGGCTCGCAATCCCCAGCGTCCGGTCCGGCCACCGGTTGCGTGTCCGCGCCGACGCCACTCCCGCCGGTATCGCCAGCGCCGCTCCGATCAGCATCCCCGCCACCGTCAGCGCCAGCGTGTACGGGTAGCGCTGCAGCACCAGGTGCAGCACCGTATCGTGCAGCCGCAGCGACCGCCCAAAGTCCCCATGCAACACCCCGCGCCAGTACAGCAGGTACTGCGTGCTCAGCGGCTTGTCGAATCCAAAGCTGTGCCGCAGGCTCTCCACATCACCCGCGCTCGCCCCATCACCCAGCATCTGCACAATCGGGTCGCCCGGAACCAGGTGGATCAGCAGGAACACAATCGTGACCACCAGCCACAACACCGGCAGCGTCGTCACCACACGCATCAGGATGCTCTTTGCCGTAGTCCAGCCTGGTGATGGGTGCGTCTCAGTCACTGCTTCAAGTCTAGCGGTTCCACGCGGTTGCTTCTCTGGTTGTCATCCCCGAAGGGGATCTGCTGTTGCCTTTGCTTTTCTTGGTTGTCATCCCCGAAGGGGATCTGCTTGTCTCTCGTTGTCATCCCGAGCGGAATCTACGTCATCCGACCTTCGCGGAACGCTACGCCACGTTCGCCGGCGTCTGCGCCGCCGCACTCTTCGGCTTCACCTTCGCCGCCACCGTATCCACGCGCACTCGAGCGATGCGCATGCCGTCCATCTCCATCACCGCAAAGCAGCGCCCGCCAAACTCCACGCGCTCGCCCACCTGCGGAATGTGCCCCAGCTTGTCCAGCAGGAACCCCGCCAGCGTCTCCACGCCCGCCTCGCGAGGCAGCTTCCATCCCAGCTGCGTCACCAGGTCGCGCAGGCTCGCCGAACCATCCACCATCAGCCCGCCGCCCGACGCCACCACCTGCAGCGTGCGGCTCGTGTCGAACTCGTCTTCCATCTCGCCGACCACCTGCTCCAGCACATCCTCCATCGTCACCAGCCCCAGCGTCGACCCGAACTCGTCCACCACAATCGCCAGCTGCCGCCTGCGCTCCTGGAACTCCTCCAGCAGCTCCAGCGCAGGCTTCGTCTCCGGGACCACCAGCACCTCGCGCATCACCTGCCGCAGCGCCACCTCGCCCGCGGTCACGGCAGCATCGCGACGCATCGAGGCCCCCGGCCGCGACACCCCGCGGAAGTGCATCAGCCGCGCCACATCCTTCGAGTACGCCACCCCGATGATCGCCTCGCGCCCCCGCGCCGGATCGTAGACCGGAATCCGCGAGTGCTGCTCCTCCACAATCTTCGCGCTCGCCTGCTCCAGCGGCATGTCCGCGGGCAGTGAGAAGATCTTCCCCCGCGGCGTCATGATCTCGCTGGCCGTCACGTTGTTCAGCTCGATCGCGCGGTGAATCATCTCCTCCTGGAACGGAGGCAGCAGGCCCATGCGTCGCGTCGCCGTAGCCATCAGCTTCAGCTCTTCCGGAGAGTGCGCCGCGCTCTCGCCCCGCAGCGGTGCCCGAAACACCCGCAGCACCTGCGTCGCGGAGAAGTTCATCACCTTCACCGCCGGCCGCGTGATGCGGATGAAGACCTCCATCGGCCCCGCAACCGCCAGCGCCAGCCGCTCCGCCCGCTGCAGCGCCAGCGACTTCGGTACCAGCTCGCCCAGCAGCACCTCGAAGTACGTAATCACCGCAAACGCCACCACGACCGAGATCGCGTGCGCATACAACGTCACATGCGTGGAGAAATGCGGGATGCGAGCCAGCTCGTCCGTCACCAGGTCCGCCAGCGCATGCTCGCCGATCCCGCCCAGCGCCAGGCTCGCCAGCGTCACGCCAAACTGCACCGCCGGAAGAAACTCATCGATGTTGTGCTTGAGCCGCAGCGCGGTCCGCGCGCCCGGCCGATTGAGCGCAATGAACTGCTCGATCCGCGTCTCACGCGCGGAGACCAGCGCAAACTCGGCGGCCACAAAGAAGCTGTTCGCCAGAATGAAGAAGGCGATCAGGCTGCCGTGCACAAGAAGCCACTCGATCATGTGGACTTGAGTCTACTAGAGCCGCATCGCAGATTCGAGATCCGAGATGCAAGATGCGATTTCATATCGCCGCAACCAATTCCGCCCCCACAAACGACGAAAGGGCCGGCAACCTGCCGGCCCTCGCATCTCGAATCTAGCGTCTCGTACCTGCTTCTTACGCCAGTACCTGCTTCAGCGCAGCGTCCACGGTATCCTTCGGCACGAAGCCGGTGATCTGATGTGCGACCTTGCCGCCCTTGAAGATCAGCAGCGCGGGGATGCCACGAATACCGTAGCGGCCCGGCGTCATGTTGTTCCGGTCGACGTCCATCTTCATCACCTTCAGCTTGCCCTGATACTCGGTCGCGACGGCATCCACCACCGGCGCCAGAGCGCGACACGGTCCACACCAGGCTGCCCAGAAATCCACCAGTACCGGCGTCTCCGACTGCAATACCTGCTGTTCAAACTCCGCGTCATTCACTTCCGAGACAAACTGACCTGCCATGATTTCTCCCTTTTTTGCCGTTACTTGCGACGGCTGGCGCCCGGCGGTGCCCGCGATCTACCGGGGCATCCAGAGTGCCCTCGAATCTCGAGGTCATCCTCAATTCTAGATGCGAATCCGTGGAAAACGATGCGTCTGGGTGGGACAGGACCGATCCTTCTGAGGGACATCCCCTGCAGGCCCAACCGGAGACTCCCTCCGGTCTACTCCATCGGCGGCTCCTGCGGAATCGCCGCCCCGTCCGACCGGGGATCGCCCGCCGCAAAGTTCACGCTGCGCCCCGAATCCCGCACCACCGCCGCTCCCTCGCCCACCGAGAAGCTGAACGGCTCCAGCAGCTGGATCTTGTGCCCGCGCTTCTCCAGCTCCGCCCGGACCTCCGCCGGAACCGTCTCTTCCATCTCCACATCGCAGCCCTCGAAGCTGCCCTTGGTGAACCGTGGAGCTTCCAGCGCCGCCTGCACATTCATCCCGTAGTCCACAATGTTCGCCACGAACTGCGCATGCGCCTGCGCCTGGTTCCATCCACCCATGATGCCGAACCCGATATGCATGTCGCCCTTCTCCATGAAGGCCGGAATGATCGTGTGCAGCGGCCGCTTATGCCCCGCCAGCGAGTTCGGAAGCCCCGGCGTCAGCTCAAACCCCGCCCCCCGGTTGTGGAAGCTGAACCCCAGCCCCGGAGCCACCATGCCCGTCCCATAGCCGCTGTAGTTCGACTGGATCAACGACACGATGTTCCCATCCTTGTCGATCGCGCTCATGTAAATCGTCGAGTTGCCGTGCTTGTTCAGCTCTGCGGTCAGGTCCGCCGGAAGCACCTGGCAGCTCGCCTTCTTCATGTCGATCAGCTTGTACCGCTCGTCCGCCAGCGTCTTCGAGATCAGAGCCTGCGTCGGCACGTTCGAAAACTTCGGGTCGCCCACGTACTTGTACATGTCCGAGTACGCCAGCTTCTTGGCCTCGATCATCACGTGCAGCGAATCCGGCGTATTGTGCCCCAGGCTGCCCATCGGAAAGTGCTCCATGATGTTCAGCATCGAGAGCGCCGCCACGCCCATCCCGTTCGGCGGCAGCTCATACACCTTCCATCCGCGGTACATCGTCGACACCGGCTCGACCCACTCCGGCTGAAAGTCCTTGAAGTCCTCCAGCGTGTGCAGCCCACCCTGCGCCCGCAGGAAGTCCACCATCTTCTGCGTCATCGGGCCGTTGTAGTAGGCATCACGCCCTCCCTGAGCAATCGCTCGCAAAGAGTTCGCAAGTCCCGGGTTACGGAACAATGCTCCTGCCTTCGGCTCAAACCCGTTCGGCAGGTACGTCTCCTTCCACCCCGGCTGATTCATCAGCGGCTTTGAGATCCAGTACCGCGCATTCCGCTCACCCATCGGGTAACCGTGGTCCGCGTAGTAGATCGCCGGAGCCAGCGTCTTCGAGAACGGCATCGATCCAAACCGCACCCGCAGCGCATCCCACCCCGCCACCGCGCCCGGCACATCAATCGCCTCCACGCCAATGTGCGGCAGCTCCTTCAGCCCCTTCGCCTTCGCCGCCTCAATCGTCAACGCCTTCGGCGTCCATCCACTGGCGTTCAGACCATACAGCTTGCCCGTCTTCGCCTCGTAGTAGATGACAAACAGGTCGCCGCCAATGCCATTCACGTACGGCTGCACGACACCCATGACCGCGTTCGCGGCAATGGCCGCATCGATGGCATTCCCGCCCTGCTCCAGGATGTGCGTCCCCGCCAGCGCCGCCAGCGGCTGCGGCGTCGACACGATGCCAAACTTCGACACGATCATCGACCGTCCCTGCCCCGGAACGGGGTGGAAGAACGGCTCATTCGCCGTCGTAGGCAGATTGCTGCTACCGGCCGGAGCCGCCTGCGCGACCATGGCCGGGACATGCAACAACAGCGACGAGACGGCAAGAACCGAGGCAAGCCGGTGCAGGATCACAGAAACACTCCCTGAAACTGATTGTGGTGGTATGTCAGCGCCAGTGTAACCCAGCCCCTAACTCGAAGCTCCAGACCCGCAACTCAAAACTCGATCGAGGATCTTGTTCCCGTCGACCGTCCGGAACTCTCTGTGGAAGCCCGCTTTGTCAGGCTATGGAAGCCCGCTTTGTCAGGGCGGGGCTTCAGCCCCGCCATAAACAGCCGGAAAACTCGGGCTTTAGCCCCTGAGGGACCGAATCCCTGATTGAGAGAACACTGTGCGGAGCTTCCGTGGTAGGCCGAACACCATCGACGCCGACTCTACAGCACCACCCGCTCCACCCCGCCCGCAACCGTCACCGGCAAGATCTCCACCTCACCCGCCACCATCGACCGGATCCGCGTATCCGCCTCGAGGATCGTCGTCCCCTCCGCCAGAAACACCAGCACCGACGGCCCCGCGCCGCTCAGCGTCACCGCCGCAATCTCTGGCTCCGCCGCCAGCGGCAGCAGCGCTCCCAGCAGCGGACAAGCCGCCTCGCGATACGGCTGGTGCATCCGGTCCTGAGTAGCCGTCCGCAGCAGCTTCAGATCCCCCGCCGCAAACGCCGCGGTCAGCAACGCCGCCCGCTGCACATTGAACACCGCATCCGCCCGCGTGTAACGATCCGGCAACAGCGCCCGCGCCTTCGAGGTCGAAAGTGGCGTCGGCTGAATCACGACCAGCATCTGCCAGCCCGCGGCTTCTGAATTCACCCCGAACGTCGCATGCTCCACGCGGGCGTCATCCCCCGTGGTGGCCGAAACCGTAAAGCCCCCATACCAGCAAGCCGCAATATTGTCCGGATGCCCCTCGCGCCGCGTCGCCTCGGCAACAATCGCCTCGTTCGTCCACTTCAGCCCACCGAAGTGATCCGCCAGCACAACGCCCGCCAGCAACGCCGCCGCGCTCGATCCACATCCCGCCCCCAGCGGAATCTCGTTATGCAGCGCCAGCTTCAGAGGCGCAGCTTCGCGGCCAGCGAGTGCCAGCACCTCGCGGTACGTATCCAGGATGAGGTTGTTCTCCAGCGTCCCGCAAAGCTCCGGAGCACGCCCCGTCGCGGCAATCTGAAACACCGGAGCCACCTGTGCTTCAACCGTCAGGTGCATCGACATCGCCAGCCCCGCTGCATCGAACCCAGGCCCCAGGTTCGCCGAAGTGGCCGGCAGCTTCAGCCGCAGGCCACGTGTCTGCACACCGCTCATGCCGGCTGCGCCTGTGCCTGCAGAGCGTCGAGCACCTTCAGCACATCGTCCACCTTCGCATCGAGCACCACCGGCTCGCGCCGCAGCTTCGCATGCATCGCACGCTGGGCCACCGTCTCTTCCGCAATCTCGCGGTCGTTCAACAACTCACCGCGGTGGTACTGGATCGTGTACTCCGGATCCTTCAGCGTATGCCCGGTCAGCAACAGCACCGCCGTCTCTTCCTTACCCACACGTCCGTCGGCCACCAGCTTCTTCAGCCCCGCCAGCGTCACCGCGCTGGCCGGCTCGCAGCCAATGCCCTCGGCGCCGATCTCCGCCTTCGCCAGCGCGATCTCCTGCTCCGAGACCTCTTCCACCCAGCCGCCAGTCGTCGCAAGGATCTTGACCGCCTTCTTCCACGACGCCGGGTTGCCAATGCGAATCGCCGAAGCCCGCGTATCCGCCTGCACCGGCTCGAACGGCCCCACACCGCCCGACTGCATCCAGCGATACAGCGGGTTCGCCCCTGCCGCCTGGATCACGCTGATCTTCGGCACCCGCTTGATGAACCCCAAATGCTGCAGCTCCAAGAATCCCTTGCCCAGCGCCGAGCAATTCGCGAGGTTCCCACCCGGCACAATCAGATGATGCGGTACCTGCCAGTCCGTCTGCTCCAGGATCTCGAACGCCGGCGTCTTCTGACCCTCCAGCCGATACGGATTCACCGAGTTCAGCAGGTACACCGGGGCCCGCTGCACCACCTCCGCCAGCACCCGCACGCAGCCATCGAAATCCGTCCGCAGCTGCACCGTGGTCGACCCATAATCCATCGCCTGCGACAGCTTGCCCCACGCAATCTTGCCTTCAGGGATCAGCACCAGCGACCGCAGCCCCGCACGCGCCGCATAAGCCGCCATCGCCGCCGAAGTATTACCCGTCGACGCACAAGCCACCCACTCAAACCCACTGGCGACTGCAACCGACAACGCCGCCGTCATGCCCGTGTCCTTGAAGCTCCCCGTCGGGTTCATCCCCTGGTGCTTCGCCAGCAGCCAGTTCATCCCCAGCGACGCGGCGCAGCGCGGCATCTCGTACAGCGGCGTGTTGCCCTCGTACAGCGTGACAATCTTGTCCACCGCTACAATCGGCAGCAGGTCGCGGAAGCGCCACACACCGCTCTGATCAGCGGCAAGGGTTGAGGTGCGGCGTTCCTGCCACAGGTAGCGGAGGGCGTTCGGATTGGGCTGGTTCGCGGCAGCGCCTGCGTCGGTCGCTTTATCTCGCGTCGCGCTCCAGGGATACTCGATCTCGAACAGGTCGCCGCAGTTCGCGCAACGGAAGTTGCTGCGCGCCTCGTTCTGGGCGATCCTAAGCCCGCATCCCGTGCATCGAAGGCTGTGTGATGAAAGCATGCGTAACCCAAGTTTACCGTACAGAGCGCCGTCTCCCCCGCCTCTTGTCCAGCCTGCTGGTATCTCAGACGATGCTCGCCGCTGTTCTCGGAACGGCGCTCCTCGCCCCCCGCACCAATGCGCAATCCCCTGCGCCGAAGCAAATCCCACAAGTCCTGCACGTCGCCGCCGCAGCCGATCTCCAGCCCGTCATGCCCACCCTCGCCGAAGAATATGAGCGAGCCACCGGCGTCAAGATCGTCACCTCCTTCGGCTCCTCCGCCACCCTCACCCAGCAGCTAGAGAACGGCGCGCCCTTCGACCTCTTCCTCTCCGCCGACCGCGCCCACCCCGAACAGCTCGTCGCCGCCAGGCTCACCGCCTCACCCGAGCCAGTCCCCTACGCCCACGGAGTCCTCGTGCTCTGGGCCCGCAAAGACTCACCTGCCCAGCCGCTCTCGCTCGACTCCCTCACCACCGACAAAGTCCAGCGCCTCGCCGTAGCCAACGAGCTCCACGCCCCCTACGGCCTCGCTGCCATGACCGAGCTCCGTGCCCTGCACCTCGACGACAAGCTCAAGCCCAAACTCGTCGTCGCCGAGAACATCGCGCAGACCGCCGAGTTCGCCGCCAGCGGCAACGCCCAGGCCGGCCTCATCTCCCTCACCATCGCCAGTTCCCCCAAGTTCCGCGACCTGGGCAGCTACGTGCTCCTGCCCGTCCACTACGCTCCCCTGATCCAGTGCGCCGTAGTGATGAAGTCCGCCAAAGACCCCGACCTCGCCAAAGCCTTCGTCACCTGGCTCACCAGCCCCACCATCCAGCACCACCTCAAAGACTTCGGCCTCGAGCCCGCGATCCCATAAACGGCGTTCTACACTCGAGCCCATGGATCTCGCCGCACTCGGCCTCACGCTGCGCCTCGCGTTCGTCACCACGCTCTGTCTGCTGGTGATCGCAACGCCGCTGGCCGCATGGATCGCCGACGCCGCCGGAGCTCCCGCCCGCACCACCCGCTGGCATATCCTCGCCCGCCGCATCGCCCAGGCCGCCGTCGCTCTTCCCCTGGTGCTTCCACCAACCGTCCTCGGCCTCTATCTCCTCCTCGGCATGGGCCCCGCTACCGCTCTCGGCCGAGCCCTCATCGCCGTCCTCGGCCATCCGCTCGCCTTCAGCTTCCCGGGCCTCGTGGTCGGCTCCATCCTCTACAGCCTTCCCTTCGCCGTGCAGCCCCTAATACTCGGCTTCGAAGGCGTCCCCCGCGAACTCCGCGAGACCGCTGCCGTCCTCGGCGCCTCCCGCTGGACCGTCTTTCGCCGCGTCACGCTTCCCCTCGCTGCGCCCTCGTTCCTCACCGCCACCGTCCTCGCCTTCACCCACACCGTCGGCGAGTTCGGCGTCGTCCTCATGATCGGCGGCGACATCCCTGGCGTCACCCACACCCTCTCCATCGCCATCTACGATCAGGTGCAGGAGATGAACTACTCGGCCGCCAGCCATGCCTCGCTGCTGCTCATCGCGCTCGCCTTCCTGGCGCTGCTGGCCCTCTACGCCCGCGGTGCAAAGCGTCAAGATGGAGGACGCTGGCTTGCCTGAGATTCCTCAAGCACCACCGCATCATCGCCTCTCAGTTCAGGCCTGCCTCGGCGCGCTCGTCATCAGCGTGGACCTCGAACTCCGCGCCCCCTGGACGGTCCTCTTCGGCCCCTCCGGCAGCGGCAAGAGCTCTCTGCTGCGCGCCATGTGCGGCCTCCAGCTCGGCGACCGCAACACAACCGTCCACTTCACCCGCACCGCGCCGGATGGGACCTCAAAGCAACTCGACGACATCCCCTCCAGCCGCCGCGACATCGCCTATGCTCCGCAGACACCCGCCCTGCTTCCCCACCTCGACGCCGGCCACAACGTTCGCTTCCCCTTCGAGGTCTGCTCCAGCCCCGTCCGCGACTCCACCATCGTCGACCAGGCCCTCGGTCTCTTCAAGCTCCACGCCCTCGCCGACCGCAAGCCTATCCAGCTCTCCGGCGGCGAAGCCCAGCGCGTCAACCTCGCCCGCGCCTTCGCCACACCCGGAGCAAAGCTCCTCCTGCTCGACGAGCCCTTCAACGGCATCGACCGCGTCACCCGCGACGCCCTCCTGCCCGAACTCCTCCGCGTAACCGCCGAGCGCAGCATCCCCGTCGTCTCCGTCACCCACGATGTAGAAGAAGCGCTACGCCTGGAAGCTGAAGTAGTCCGCCTCGAGCATGGAAGCATTGCCGCACAAGGCCCCGCCCGCACCGTCCTAGCCGAGGAAGCCAAACGAATCCTCGAAGCTCTCTCCTGACGCCTCCGCAGCCCCCTGACCCGTACAACGTACAATGCCCAACGGAGAACGCACAACGGAGAACGGAGAACACCTAAGAGCGAACATCTGACCACGAACAACCCCTACCCCATCACCACCGGCTCGCGCACCAGCACCACCCCGAACTTCTCCTGCACCGCCACTCGAATCCGCTGCTCAAACCGCTCCACATCCGCAAACGTCGCGCCCCCACGGGCCCCCCGGATATTGATCAGCGCCAGCGTATGCCGCGAACTGATCCCCACCGGACCGTCCGCAAATCCCTTCACGAACCCCGCCTGCTCCAGCAGCCACGCCGCCGCCAGCTTGATCTTCCCCGGCCCGGCCGCCCAATGCGGCACCGCCTCCGAAGCCACACCCGCAGCGGCGGCAACGGACACCAGCAACCCCACATCCACAATCGGATTCTTGAAGAACGATCCCGCGCTCTGCGTGTCAGGATCGCCCTCCACCAGCAGCATCCCCTTGCCCCGCCGGATCTCCCGCACTGCCGCCGCCACTTCAGCCAGCGTCGGCTCCTTTGCCTCCCCCGCAAACCGCTTCTTCAGGTCCGCATAGCCAAGGTTCGGCGCGCCTCCCGGCTTCAGCCGAAACACCACGCCCGTCACCACAAACCGCCCCGGCTCATCCGTGTTGAACCGCGACTCCCGGTACCGAAAGTTGCAGGCCTCATGCGGCAGCGTAACCATCGCACCCGACGCCCGATCGAACGCCCGCACCTCGACAATCGTCTGCGCCACCTCCTGCCCATACGCTCCCACGTTCTGCACCGGCGTCCCGCCCACGCTGCCTGGAATCCCCGCCATGCACTCGATGCCCGCACAATTCGCATCCACGGCCCGCTGAACGAACTCGTCCCACACCTCACCGGCCGCGGCCACAAACACGCCCTCGCGCCGGTCCTCGACGCCCTTGAGCGCCACGCGAATCACCAGCCCATCGAAACCCTCGTCCCGCACCAGCAGGTTGCTGCCGCCGCCCAGCACGAAGCTCCGCAGCCCTCGTTCCGCAGCCAGCGCCAACGCTTCAACCAGCGCGCCCTCCGAAGTCACCTCGGCAAACCACCGCGCCCGCCCACCCACGCCAAACGTCGTCAAGGGGGCGAGCGGAACATTCTCTTCCAGAACCAATGCGTTCACGGATTTGAGCGTAGCAGGAAGACCAGCTGCGAGATGCGAGGCAAAGCTACGCGCCGCAAGTGCTGTGCCAGAAGAGTCAGCCGCCTTCGCCCACCGACCGGAATGAGTTCAGTCCCAATCCGCATCTCGAATCTCGCCTCTCGCATCTGCTGCTCCGAATCTTGCCCCTCGCATCCTTCCCGTCCCAGCTACAATCAAATGGGCACCGAGGATCCCCTCCTCGACGACTTTTGCCCCACCGGAGGAACGATGTACCCAGAGATCATGTTGATCCCCATGCGCGAAGAGCTGACCAAGGCCGGCATTCAGGAAGCCCGCACCGCCGCCGACGTCGACGCTGCTGTGGCCCAGCCCGGCACCACCATGCTGGTCGTCAACTCCATCTGCGGCTGCGCAGCGGGCAAGATGCGCCCCGGCGTCCGCATGGCCCTGCAGAATGGCACCAAGCCCGACCACCTCGTCACCGTCTTCGCAGGACAGGATCGCGAGGCGACAGAGCGTGCCCGCAGCTACTTCGCCGGCCAGCCCCCCACCTCGCCCGCCATCGCCCTCCTGCGCGACGGCCAGCTCATCTACCTCATGCAGCGTTCCGCGATCGAAAGCTCCACCGCTCCGGCCATCGCCCAGGAGCTGGCCCGGGCGTTCGACGCCCACTGCGCCACCTCTGTCGCCTAAGAATCCAGCTCGTAGCACAGGAATCCCGGCTTAGCTGACCGAAACCGAAACGCCACGTCGCGCCCAGTTCAAAAATGGGCCCACGTGGCGTTTCGTCTGCCTGCCCGCTTGTGTACCGAATGTGAAACACCGTCACCCAGCTGCCGATAGATCAGCTGTATGTCGACCGCGAACCAATTACCCGCGCTGTCCCCCTTCGGGAACTCCGCCTCCGACGCGCTCCAGCTGCTGGTAGGACCCAGCGCCGCCGCAGCGCACCTTTGGGCCCAGATTCGCAGAGTCGCTCCCCACTTCCGCACCGCTCTCCTTACCGGCGAGCGCGGCACAGGGTCCGACGCCGTCGCCCGGGCCCTGCACGATCTTTCGCCGGCCACGTGGCGTCCCTTCCTCGCCCTCAACTCCCAGGACAGCGAAGAGTACTTCAGCCACAAGACCTTCACCGCGACGCCGGCCGAGGGCACGCTCTTCCTCTCTGACATCGAGAGCCTCTCGCGAACTGGGCAAAGCGGCCTCCTCCGCCTGCTGCGGCATCGTGGCCCCCAGGCCGTCCGTGTGGTGGCGTTTGCTCGCCACGGTCTGCGCCCCGCCGTCAGCACCGGCATCTTTTCGTCCGAGCTCGCCAGCTCCATGGCCGCGCTCCGCGTCTCCCTGCCGGCCCTGCGCGAGCGCTCCGAAGACATTCCCCTCCTCATCAGCCACGTCATGCAGCGCCGCGCCCAGGCCCTCGGCAAGGCCGCGCCCCCGCTCACCGCCGAGTTCCTCCAGGCCGCCTCGCACTTCGCCTGGCCCGGCAACCTCGAGCAGATGACCAGCGTCCTCGAAGCCCTCATCCGCCGCTCCACCGGCGACCCCCTCACCGGTGAGGATCTCGAGTCCGCCGTAGAGCAGACCGAAGGTTCGACCGTCCGCGCCATCAACGAGCCCCGCATGGTCAAGCTCGAAATGGTCATCCAGGAGCACATCCGCGCCGTCCTCTTCGGCTGCAACGGCAACAAGCTCCGAGCCGCCGAGATCCTCGGCATCAGCCGCTCCACGTTGTACCGCATGCTCGACGCCGCCCAGGCCGCAGGCGGCGGCGAATTCAACCTCCCCATGGCCGGATAACAGTAACTGGACTCAAGCTCAGACCAGCGTCGTTCTCGGTTCTCCGTTGTCCGTTCTCGGCTCTCCCAGGGCTGAAGGCCCGACTCAACTCCGCTCGCGATACGGAGAACGGACAACGGACAACGGACAACGCATCTCGCATCTCGCATCTCGCATCTCGCATCTCGTTTGATAGCCTTGCATCCATGAGTGCAAGCAGTCAGCAGGCGGCCAACGCCGGAGTCCGGGTCGCCGTACTTGGCGCAGGCAAAATGGGCGGAATCCTCCTCGAAGCCTTCCTCCGCAGCGGTCTCTTCACCGCCGGGCAGGTCACCGCCACCGTCGCCCACGAAGCCCGCGCCACCGCGCTGGCCTCTCGCCTGGGCATCCGCGCCACCACCAACAACCTCGAAGCCGCACGCGAAGCCGACGTCATCCTCGTCGGCGTCAAGCCCGCCCAGGTCGCCGACCTCGTCCGCGAGATCGCCCCCGTCCTCACCGAGAAAAAGCTCCTCATCAGCTTCGCCGCCAGCGTCAGCACCCGCGCCATCGAAGAAGCCGCCCTCCCCACGGCTCTCCCGGTTGTCCGCGCGATGCCCAACACCCCGTCCGCCCTCGGCGCCGGCATGACCGCCCTCTGCCGCGGCCGTTACGCCACCGATCAGCAGCTCGAGCTCGCCCAGCGCATCTTCACCACCGTCGGCCGCGTCGTCGTCGTCGACGAGAAGCACATGGACGCCGTCACCGGCCTCTCCGGCTCCGGCCCGGCCTTCATCTACATCATCCTCGAGGCCCTCGCCGAAGCCGGCGTCAACGTCGGCCTCCCCCGCGACATCGCCACCCAGCTCGCCGCCCAGACCACCTACGGCGCCGCCAAGATGGTCCTCGAAACCGGCTCCCACCCCGCCCTCCTCAAGGACGAAGTCACCACCCCCGCCGGCTGCACCGTCGACGGCATCCTCGAGATGGAACAAGGCGGAGTCCGCGTCACCCTCATCAAAGCCGTAAAACGAGCCACCGAACGAGCCCGCCAGCTCGCGGGAAACTAACCCCTCAGCGATCGAGCATGGATCGGCAGGGACAAGCTTAGAATTAGCATCGGCCACCATCGTTGTCCTTCTTTCTGTGAAGGAGCCGTCTGCCTTCGCTGGAGGAAGCGTTCCGACGCCATGAACCATCACCCATCCCTTACCTATGCGAGCGTCTTCTTCACCGTCTTCGTCCGTCAGCTTGGCATACCGGTGCCGGCAATCGTGCTGCTCGCCGGAGCCGGAGCCCTCGTCGCGAGCGGAAGGATGCAAGCAGCCCCCGTCCTCTTGCTCGCCATCACCGCATGTCTCTGCGCGGACGGAATCTGGTTCTGGATGGGCAGGCGGTGGGGGTCACAAGTCACCAAGCGTCTTTGCCGACTGACGCAGGATCCGCGAAGGTGCAGCAAGCAGGCACATGAAAAATTTGCTCGCTTCGGGCCTGCGATCTTAGTCGTGGCGAAGTTTATCCCTGGGCTCGATGGACTCATGCCCCCTCTGGCAGGAGCCGAAGCCACGCCAGCGCTAAGTTTTATTGCCTTCGACGGAATCGGCTCGCTTCTATGGAGTTCTGCCTACATGCTGTGCGGATACGCTCTCTCCAATGAAATGGAGTGGGTGACCCATGCCCTCGGGAGAATCGGCAAGGTACTCGTAATCGCGTTAGGCGTTCCACTGCTGCTGTTCCTCATCGTTCGCGGTGTCCGCCTCGTCAAGATGATCCTTCGATTGCGCGTCCGCGGCATGAACGCCGCGCTTCTTCATCAGAAGATCAACGCAGGCGAGAAGCTGATGCTGATTGACCTTCTCGGCTTCGAAGAAGAGTCCGGCCAACATAGAACGGAAGGAATTTCTGGGGCGATCTGCGCCGTACCCCAGGAACTGCGCGCAGCGCCTCAACTCATCTGTCCGGCCGATGTCCAGGTCGTCCTCTACTGCACATCCCCGCAGGAAGTCCTCAGCGCACGCGTTGCTTTGATGTTGCAGAAGAAAGGTATCGGCAACGTTTGGATCCTCGAAGGAGGACTGGATTCATGGCGCGAGCAGGGCTTTCCCCTCGGCGATCGATTTGAGAATCCAGAGGCCGCCGGCAGGCGAGTCGGAATGAAACCGCGTTAGGACGTCGCACGGGACAATCCCCTCTAGCCCAAACAACGATCATCGCCCGGCCCGCTTGGCGTTCTCCAGCGGGCCGCTTCTACAATCAAATCCATGATCGACCGCCTCCTTCGCCGTCCAGGCTGGCTTCCCCGTTACGCCGCCCTCGTCCTCGGCTTCATGGTCATCGTCATCCTCGAAGGCGCAATCGTCCGCGCCACCGGCTCTGGCGCAGGCTGCGGTCCGCACTGGCCCCTCTGCAACGGTGTTGTCATCCCCGTTCATCCCCGCATCGCCACCATCATCGAGTTCGCGCACCGCTCGCTGACCGGCATCCTCTCCACCCTCGTCATCACGCTCGGCCTCTGGACATTCTTCGCCCGCCCCAAGGGCGACCCGGCCCGCCGCGCCATGGCCTGGACGCTCATCCTGCTCCTCGTCGAAGCTCTCCTCGGCGCCGTGCTGGTCCTCGGCGGCTACGTCGAGCGCAACGCCTCCAATGCCCGCGTCTTCGTCCAGGCCATCCACTTCACCAACACCATGCTGCTGCTGGCCGCGCTCACCCTCACCTGGTGGTGGCTGGGGGATCGCGATCAAGCGTTCGACGTTCCTCCCGAAGGCCGCGCCATCGCCTGGATCGCCATCGTTGCCTCAATGGTCGCGGGCGCCGCAGGCTCGGTCGCAGCCATCGCCGACACCATCTTCCCCTCGCCCACCTTCATGACCGCCCTCCAGCAGGACTTCGCCTCCAGCGCACCGCTGCTCATCCGCATGCGCTGGATTCACCCTGCCTCGGCGCTCATCGCCTTCGCCTGCGCGCTGTGGTTCATGGCTCGCGTCCGCACCCAGCCAGCCCGCTGGTTCGCCGCGCTGATGGCCGTCCAGATTGTTCTCGGAGCAATGGACGTCATCCTGCTCGCGCCGCTTTGGCTGCAGGTCGCGCACCTCGCCGTGGCCGACGCCATCTGGGCCGCACTCGTCGTCGCCTGCTCGCAGATGCTTCTTCCCCGCCCCGCACACGCCCTGCATCTCGCCGCCCACGCAGCCTGAACCCGCAAACCAATCCCACACGCAACAAGGGCGCCCCATGGGCGCCCTCTTCGTTGCAACATCGCTGAGCTTACATGCCGTCCGGAGGCGTCGTCTCCGAAGGATGGTTCGGCACCGTCGGCTTGCCTTCAATGCGGCGTCCCACGTTGCGCGTGCCGGTTGCCGTCTTCTTCGCCGCGATCTCGGTACCGCGCTTGGTCTCGTGACCTGCGGTCTCCGTACCTTCCGCCGTCTTGTGCGCGGCCGCCTTCGTCCCGTGCACGGACTTGTGGTAGACCTTCTTCGTGCCGTGGGCTGTCTCGTGTGCAACCTTCTTGGTCGCATGAGCGGTATCGTGGCCCGCGTCCTTCATATCCTGGCCCGCTGTCTGGGCACCGAGGGGGAGTGCGACCGCGAGCACCGCGGCGGCAAAAATCGGCAAAGTCATCGTAAACGTGCGCATGAGATCTCCTTGGGCATGCTGCTTCCTGTGCAACAGCTTCATCTACTGTGACGCATCCCTGCAGGAAGAGCTAGCGACTGGGTGATTAGATGCAAGTCGCGTCGTCGATGCTGTATGCTGGGGCGCAAGTTCCCGGAGCACGAAACTCAAGTTCTAGAAATCGATTTCTCAAGGCGGTTCCATGCACCTTCTCGCGGCCCTTGCCGTGGCTTCCACGGGCCAGCTCACGACCCTTTCCGGCATCGACATCCTCATCCTGGTGATTTATTTCGCGGTGGTGGTGTTTATTGGGTTTTATGTGAAGGGGTCGACGAACACGAGCGAGGAGTTTT
>NZ_JBMHYI010000016.1:0-28856 GCF_058498515.1 Bryocella sp. | reverse complement strand
GCAGCGGTCCACACGTGTGGACCGCTGCGCGACGCCACCAGACCTCCATGTGTAAAGGATGTCCTGATAACGAGGTGTAAAGCATCTCGTGGAACTTGACAGCTCCATCGTGAAAGGGTGGGGTATCGTTTGCGCCAGCAAACGACCGGCGTTCTCGATGCTGGGTGCCCCACGTCTCGCCTTTGAGACGTGGGTTCGAAGACGCACACAAACTCCCCCGCCCCGTGTACCCTTCTTCCATCTGATAACGCTCCCATGAAAATCCTCCCACTCACGCTCGCCGGCCTCCTCCTTCCCGCCGCTCTCCTCGCGCAGCAGCCCCCCGCGCATCGCCCGCCCGCCGTGCCGCTCTTCGCCAACGACCCCTTCTTCAGCATCTGGTCGATGTCGGACACCCTCACCGGCGCCGTCACCAAGCACTGGACCGAAGCGCCCCAGCCCATGACCGGCCTCGCCCGCATCGATGGCCACACCTTCCGTTGGATGGGCCCCGAGCAGCATCACCGCGGCCTCGCCTCGCCCGAATCCATGCAGCAGCTCGCCCTCGAAGTCACCCCCCTGCACTCGCGCTATCGCTTGGCCGCCGCCGGCATCGAGCTCCGCGTCAGCTTCTTCACCCCGCTCTTCCCCTCCGACCTCGACGTGATGTCGCGCCCCGTCTCCTACCTCACCTGGCAAGCCATCTCCACCGACGGCAAGCAGCACAACGTCGATCTCCTCCTCGACATCGACCCCGTCATCGCCGTCAACGACGCCTCGGAGCAGGTCACCTGGTCGCGCACGCACACCCATGGCCTCACTGTCCTCAGCGTCGGCTCACGCGACCAGAACTACCTCAACCGTTCCGGCGATCGCGTCCGCATCGACTGGGGCTACTTCCATCTCGCTGTTCCCGACAGCGAAGCCGCGCACACCGAGCTCTCCTCGGACGCGCTTCACCAGTTCGTCACCAACGGCCATCTCGATGATGCCGACGAACTCGCCATGCCCAAGCCCGCCAACAGCTCCGCCGGCGGCGCCGCGCATCTCGCGGTTATGGTACCCATGGGTACCGTAGGCTCGCAGCCCGTCACGCGCCACATCCTCGCCGCCTACACCCAGACCTACGCCATCGAGTACCTCGGCCGCCGCCTCCGCGAGTATTGGCAGCGCAACGGCATGACCGAGTCCGAGATGCTAACCCGCGCTGAGTCCGACTACCCCGAACTCGAAGCCAAGGGCATCACCTTCGACCGCGAAGAGACCGCTGCCATGCGCAAGGTCGGAGGCGACGACTACGCCTATCTGACCTCGCTCGTCTTCCGCCAGACCGTTGCCGCCCACAAGCTCGTCGCCGACGTCGACGGCACACCCATGCTCTTCTCCAAGGAGAACGACTCCAACGGCTGCATCGACACCGTCGACGTCACCTATCCCTCGTCGCCCTTCTTCCTGCTCTTCAACCCCACGCTCCTCGAAGCCCAGCTCGAGCCCCTCATGCGCTACGCCTCGATGGACCGCTGGAAGTTCCCCTTCGCTCCTCACGACCTCGGCACCTACCCACTCGCCAACGGCCAGGTCTACGGCGGTGGCGAGCGCAACGAAGACGATCAGATGCCCGTCGAAGAGAGCGGCAATCTCCTCATCATGATCGACGCGCTCGGCCGCGCCCAGAGCAATTACAGCTTCGCCAGGAAGTACATGCCGCAGCTCACAAAGTGGGCCGACTTCCTCGCCGCCAAAGGCCTCGATCCCGACAACCAGCTCTCCACCGACGACTTCGCCGGCCACCTCGCCCACAACACCAATCTCTCCATCAAGGCCATCGAAGCCCTCGGCGCCTTCGTGCAGATCGCCCGCGGTGTCGGAGACCCGCAGCTCGCCGCGAAGTACGAACGCATCGTCCAGCCCATGCCCGCCAAGTGGATCAAGATGGCCGACGACGGAGACCACTTCCGCCTCGCCTTCGACCAGCCCAACACCTGGAGCCAGAAATACAACCTCGTCTGGGACGAGTTACTCGACGTACACCTCTTCCCCGCCTCTGTCGCCAAGAAAGACTGGGCGTATTACTCCACCAAGCTCCAGCCCTACGGCCTTCCACTCGACGAGCGCAAGAACTTCACCAAGCTCGACTGGCAAGTCTGGACCGCAACCCTCGGCGATCACGCCCAATCCGCCGACCTCATCCATCGCATAGTCGTCTGGGCCGACAACACACCCTCCCGCGTCCCCACCACCGATTGGTACAACACCGATGACGCCAAACAACAACACTTCCAGGCCCGCAGCGTAGTAGGAGGCGTCTTCATCAAAGCCCTGGCAGACCCCGCTGTAGTCGAACAATTCCGCTCCCGGTAGTTACAGCAACGTATCGGGAAGGATGCATCCGGGGTGTTGAGGACCGAAGGCACGCTACAACTCGCGGCAATCGACCATCAGCGGTAATTGGGGCGGACATCGACTCGCTTGGCAGTGTGGTATGAAGATGGCAGGCATCGGAACTTGCGTTCCGCTATTTGTTGAATAAAGACGAAAATTTCGAGGTTCGGAAGTCTCGATCTTGCCGCTCTCAGGTTTCGTGAATCTGTGCTCCCGGCATCACCCTGAAAGACCACGACTCGGACATCGTGCGCAAGACCGCCCGTGCTAAAGCGACAGACTCCCCTGCGCTGGAGCGCAAAGAGCCTGTCGCTTCGGCACGGGCGCGATGGTAGGCACTGTCCCGGCTGCAGGGTGAGCTTCAACCGCGCGTCGGATATTGCCCCTTCAGCGAAATACAGTAGTTGATAACGAGATATGGGCCCATGTTGTTATGAGGAATGCCGCTGCCCGCTGGACGTACTGCCGTCGCCAGCATGTTCACAAACCCGCCTGTAATCTGCGCCGCGGTGTTGTACACCGGTTCGGATTCGCCCCGTGCCCCTGTAGGCCCAAGGTACACAGTAGGCCCTGGAGTTCCAGTCTTGTTCGAGACGGCACTCGCGACGGGAAGCGTGTGGGTATGCCCGGGAAGTTCCGACCCCAGCAGCGTGACGTTTTCTTGGCCCCCCGTCTGGCCAATGTAGTAGTCACTCAAGCCCGGCCCTTGACCCTGGCCCACCGCGATGCTTCCCTGCAGATTGGGAAGGCCGAAGGTGCTTGTCCCGTTTCCGCCGTAATTCGTGCCCAATAGCGAAAACAGCGCCGAGTTTTGCGAGATGGACATTAACTGGCCTGCGCATAGCGCCCAGCCTGAAGGGGGGAAGTTGAAGCCGAACGGTCGGATCTCTCCGAGAAATGGATCGCTCATGAACTCCTCCTTGGAGTTTGGATTGGGAGTTGGGAGTTGAAGCGTTGACTCTAGCCCCGCGAGGGAAAAATTCCAGTAAGCGAGATACAAATCGACATCACAAGATAAGGAGGCATGTTGTTGTGGGATTGCCCTCCCGCATTGAGGCTCGATCCAGATCCGAGCGTTGTGTTCGCGGAACCGCTATAAAGCGCGGCGCTATACCCCGCCGGATAAGTGTTGACCGGTGTCGCCGACTGGCCTCTGTTTCCGGCAGCCAACATCGTGTGCGTGTGGAGCGGAAGCTCGGACAAGAGCAACGTGTGGTTTACCTGACCGCCCCTCTCCCCAATGACGTAACCCTGACTCTGCCCTACGGCAAAACATCCCTGCAGGTTCGGAAGGGCAAAGGTCTGGACGCCGTTGCCCCCGTAATAGGTTCCGATCAGCGAAAACAGAGCTTGGTTCTGTTGAATGCCCATGATCTGCCCGTTGCACAACGCCCATCCCGAAGGTGCGAAGTCGAACGGAAATACGTTAATTTGCCCGATAAATTGGTCGCCCATGGCTCTCTCCTAGCTTCGCGTGGGATAGATCCCAAACAGCGAGATGATGTAATTCATCACGGCGTAGGGCATCAGGTTGTCATGCGGTTGCGCCGGCCCGGCGGGTGCCAGCAGAGGAGCCGAGATGTTGTTCGGCGTATGGTCGTATTGCAGCACCGTGCTGTTCACGCCGAAGGTGTTATTGGTCGGGGCTATCCCCAAGGGTGTCCCCGTGCTCGCGCCGATCTGGTGTGAATGCTGCGCGATCTGCTGCGCTGTAAGTGTTACCGTTTCGGTGCCTGCGATTTGACCGGGCACCCAGTTCCCACCGCTGCTGTTACCCCAATGCATAGGCGAGCGGCCACGGAGGTCGGGCAGGTTGAACGTCGTTTGGCCGTTTCCACCATAGGTAGTACCAATCAGGTTGAAAAGCGCTTCGTTACCACTGATGGATAGCTGCTGGCCCTGGCACAACATCCAGCCCTCAGGTGCAAAATTGAAGCCGACGAGACGAACCTCGCCTACATACGGAGTCATGCGGATTGCTCCTTCGTTTGATGGAATGTCACAGAATGCCGTACCGCCCCTCGCGACGGAGATAACCTACCCCGGGCAGACGTGCAGCACAGACGCCGATGGAGAAAGTGAAGCGGTGAAAAGATACGATGAAAGGCCCGTTGTTTCGCCGGCGAAGCCCAACAATCGCACACCAGCGACGAGAACAAATTGCTTCCGTTACCGCACGAGACAGCGCGCCCCCCTGGCCCACTACGCTTGGGCCCGATTGAAGATGGCTTCGTACCTCATGAATCCTCGTTCCGGACCAAGCGGAGAGAGGAAAATCGTCATCGGACCTCCCTGCGGAGGATGAACCTCGACGCAGCCGGACGGCAGGATCGGCTCCAGTGGCCCATCGAAGCGCAGCACAAAACTGTCTCCCGACTTGTAATCCTTTGGCTGAACCAGCACCTCGACCCTCTTCAGCACGATCTCTGTCCGGATCGGTCCACCGTTCGCAGCAAAGGCCATACCAAGTAAGTTACGGAAGTAGGCCGACGTCCCGTCTTGTGGCGCCGCCGCAACCTCGGCCGCGGGCGCTTCGCCTCCATCGGCGGCGAGGCCGATCGCCTTTCGACCCTGCCACGTCATCCGCGCGTTAAAACCATCGCCTTCCGTAACCACGAAGCCTAGCCGTTGGTAGAGCCTTGCTGCCGGATTAGTCGCGCGTACCTCGAGTTGCACCTCGCGCTCCGAAGCCGCAGCCTCCGCAAGCACGTTCTGCAAAGCCCGGGTTGCCACCCCGCGGCCACGAAACTCCGGTGCCACCGCGAGGTCGACCACGCGGAGGACATGGGCCGAACGTTGCAGCGTGAGTCGCCCCGCGCGCGCTCCATCCACCCAGAGCACACGATCGTCCGCCTCTGGATATCGTGCGCTGTAAGTCATGTTGCGCCCACGGTACTGCAAGGCGAGCATCTGTTGTAGCGCGGCAGCTGGCAGTCCCAGGGGAGCGAGCTCCGGGGGCAGGCACTGGTAGAAGAGCTGCTCGAGGAAAACCTCATCATCAACCTGTGCTGAACGACTTACAAGATCGAATTGCTCTGCGATCACGCGGAAAAAGCTCCTGATTTGTGGACCGCCGAAGAGTAACACGGGTTTCCGATTTTGCAACAGTTCATTCTTTGACAAATTGCGCGATCTCTTTCGTGGGAACAAATTCTGAGCATGAAGCAAAAGTTTCTTGACAAGGACGGGTTTCAAGTTAGAGGCTTCGCAGTACACTGGCGAAGTTTCCATAACCGTCATAAGTTCGACCTATCCCCGATCGCCCATGTCGGTTGAGTGAGGCAGTCAGTATTGCCTCGACAAACAGCTATGGGAGCATCGGCTTACCGCGGAGATCTACGATGCGTCCAGGGCCTATGTCTTTTGTTATGAGGGCTTCCCTTGTAACTGCACTCCTTGTCTCGTCTACTTCTGTCCTGGTTGCGCAGAGCCGCATGTTCAGCGCCCAGCATCGCAATGGCGAGCACGCCCTGCCCCAGCAGATCTCCAGCTCCAATCCCAAACTGAACGCCCGGCTGGCTTCCCGCACCTTCACGGCCATGGTCACTGCCGATTTTGATAGCGATGGATTTCGCGATCTCGTCTCGGGCTATGCCACCTCCGCCGGAGGTGCACTGTTACTGCAGCGTGGTAACTCGCACGCCACCGCTCCTACCACGGAAGACATGGCGCAGATTCGTTCCGGGCAGCCTGTATCTCCTTTCGCTGCACAGGCTGTCGCCATTGAAGTCCCCGTCCGGCCCGACCTGTTGCAGGCAGGAGACCTGAGCGGCTTCGGGCACAACGATCTGATCTTCGCCGCAAAAAGCGGTACCGCGGCGTACCTTCTCGCGGGCGATGGCCATGGAGCCTTCGCCGCGCCGCAGACGATTACGCTCTCCGGAGCCATCAGCGCCCTCGCGATCTGGCGCAGTCCCGCCGCCGAGAATCTCATCGCTGCCGCTGTCTGTTCCAGCACGGGTTGCGGTGTGCAGCTCCTTGATCACAACGGCGCGCAGATTGCCTTCGTCCCCCTCCCCAAGGCTCCGAGCGATCTGCAGCCAGCCACACTGAGCGGGGCCAATGTTGAGGACCTGGTCGCGCTGACGGCCGACGGCGTGCAGGTCCTCGAAGGCGATTCCCTGTTGAACGGCCCGCCCCAGATGGAAACCATCTCTTCCGCTGGCGCCGCCGCCATGGCCTTCGGCGTCTTCGCCTTTGACCGCCGCGGCTATACCCAGGTGGCGGTGCTCGGTGCCGACGCCACCCTGCACGTCTATGCTCGCCCAGGCGTCGACCACACCGTCCTTTCCCACGCAGAAGCCCAGGCCGTGCGCATGCGCATGGCCAAGGGGCTGCCCCCGTCGGTGCACGCGGCCAAGGCCAGCACCTTGGGTTGGACTGAGGCCGAAACGGTATCGGAGGTCGGCCCTGGAGGGCCCGCCATCATGCTGCGCGGCCGCTTCGCGGGCGGCGGCTACGATTCGCTGGCCGTGATGGCGGGTGGGCAATATGTCACCGTCGATCACCCGCTCACCACCCAGAACGCTCTGCGCTACAGCACCCCCGTGGTCACCACCGACAGCTCCAGCTCGACGGTCGCCGCCGCCGTCGCCACCCGCCTCAGCGCCGATAGCCGCAGCGGCATAGTGACCGCCGATAGCCAGCTCCATGCGATGTACACCGTGCCCTCCGCGTATCGCACCATGACGGTCAACACCACCACCGACGCGACGGCGAACACCACCTCGGAAAACGCCTGCATCAACGCCACCGCAGGCTGCACGCTCCGTGCCGCTGTCACCGTCGCCGACAACGACGCCGGCTCCACCGGAAACACCCACGTCGACACCATCAATCTTCCCGCCGGCACCTATGTCCTTTCGGCCAACAACGGAAGCTCGCAGGACTCCATCGGCGACAAATACGACTACCTGGACATCGAAGGTTCGATGAACCTCGTCGGGGCCGGCTCGGCATTGACCATCATCAATGCCAACAACAACGACAAGGCATTCGATATGAACGTCGATCTGAATGCCACCCCCTTCGACGTCTACTTCTCCAACCTCACCGTCGAGAACGGTAAAGATGAGAACGATCCGAACGCGTGCGGCTTCGCCTGCGACAGTTTTGGCGGCAACATGGACGGCGATCTCGGCGGTCCTGGTCAGATCGGCTTCACCAACGTGGTGCTGGCCAACGGGACCGATCCCTTCGGAAGCGGCGGCGGCCTCTTCGTCTCCAACAGTCAGGAAAGCGGCAGCTCCGCAGGACTGGTCGAGCTCGACAACTGCACCATCTCCGGCAACAAGGCCCTGAACCAGGGTGGCGGGGTCTTCGTCGGAAACTGGATCCCCTTTACCTTCAGCTCCGACACCTTCACCTCCAACACCGCGTCGGAGACCGTGGATCAGACCGCATACAACGGTGGCGACTACGTTGGCGAAGCTCCTGGCGAGGGCGGAGGTCTGTTCATCGTATCCGTCGACGGAACTGGATACTCCAACCCCAGTCCGGCGACCGTTACGAACTCCACCTTCACCAGCAACACCGCTTATCAGGATGGAGGCGGCCTCTCGGTCTCGAACGGTGGAGTAACCATCTCCGGCAGCACCTTTACCAGCAACACGGTTACCGGAACCGGGACGAATATTGGTTACGGCGGCGCCCTGCTCCTCGGGAACCTCGACCACGCCGTGTCCGTCACCACCTCGAACTTCACCGGCAACAGCGCCTCGGTCAACGGGGGTGCCATCGATGTCGTGAACGGCGGCGCCTCCGGGGATAACGTCGTCACGGTCCAGTACTCGCGCTTCCACGGCAATACCGGTAGCGGCTTTACCGGCATCGCGGCGGGCTATCAGCAGGGCGGGACCGGCTACAGCAACACCACGGCCATCGACAACTGGTGGGGCTGCAACGGCCCAGCCTCAGGAACCGGCTGCGATACCGCCGGAACCTCCAACAGCGGCAGCGACCCAATCACGCTCACCCCATACACCAAACTGACCATCGCCCTCAGCACGACGACCCCCACGGCCAACGCTTCCTTTACGGCCACCGGCAGTCTTGGCCAGAACTCATCGAGCGTCATCTATTCGCAAGCCAACGCCGCGGCCTACGACGGTGTAGCCGCCTCGCTCTCCATCACGCAGAGCGGTGGTGGAACCACCAACTCCACGCAAACCACCCTGAACGCCACCGCCGCTCCCGTCACCTCCTACGCGGCCATTACCACCACCGCGACCGCCACGGCAGTCGGAGCCGGCACCGCCACGGTGACCGTCGATGGCACTGCCGTCTCCACCGTCTTCACGGTCGACGCTGCGGACCTCTCCGTGACCAGCACCCACTCTGGCACCTTCAAGCCCGGGGACACGGGCGATACCTACAGCCTGACCGTCTCCAACGTCGGCACGGCCAGCACCAGTGGCACGGTCAGTGTGGTAGATAACCTCCCGAGCGGCTTCACCGCAACGGCCATCTCCGGTACAGGGTGGACGTGCACCCTGGGCACACGCACCTGCACCCGCAGCGATGCGCTCGCCGCCTCCGTCACCTATCCCGCCATCACGGTGACCTTCTCGATCTCCTCCTCGGACGCGGGAACCTATACCAACTCGGCGACCGTGAGTGGAGGCAATGAACTCAACACCGCCAACGACACAGGGACAGACACCACATACGTCGTTGCTCCGCCCCAGATCTCCCAGGTCTTCACCCCGGCCACGGTTGCGCCGAACACCAACTCGACGCTGACCGTCACCATCACCAACCCATCCGGTAATACGGTCTCGCTCACCGGCGTAGGCTTCAGTGAGACGTTGCCCACTGGCCTCGTACTCTCGAATCCCACTGGCGCTGGCACCAGCTGCCCAAGTGGAACGATCACGGCAACCGCCGGCGGAACCACCTTCTCTGTCTCGGGAGCCACCATCGGAGCCGGCGGGAACTGCACCGCCAACGTCAACGTCAAGGCCGCCACCGCCAACAGCTACACCTCCACCAGCGGCGCCGTCACCTCCACCAACGGCGGTACCGGACTTACGGCCAGTGCAACCCTCGCCGTCACGATCACCCCCACCAACCTCGTTTACACGGCCGGCCCTCCAACGACGATCACCGCAGGTGGAAACGCCGGAACCGTGACCGTAGCGCTCGAGGATGGCTCCGGCAACGTTGCTACCAATAACTCCACGGCCGTCGTGACCCTCACCGTCACGGGGCCCTCCAGCTACAGCCAGACTTACAACGCTACCGCCTCCAACGGCGTAGCGACCTTCAATCTCAGTTCCGTGCCGCTGACCGTCGCTGGAACCTATACCTACACCGCGACCGCCAGCGGTCTTACCCAGGCACAATCCACAGAGACAGTGAATCCCGGCGCTGCTGCCGCCCTCCAGGTCACAGGCCTGGGACCGTTCACGGCGCCCGGAACCGCGGGCACCGTCACGGTGACCCCTGTCGACGCGTACGGCAATCTGGCTACCGCCTATACCGGAACGGTGGCGGTGACCAGCAGCGATAGCTCAGCCGTCATCTCGCCCACCTCCTATACGTTTGCGGGAGCGGCCCATAACTTCAGCGTGACGTTCAACACAGCTGGGACCTTTACGGTCACAGCAACCGACGCGGGCAATGCGAGCGTGACCGGCTCGGAGCCTGGCATCGTTGTAGCCGATTCCGTCTGGGTCCTCAACGCGAACACCACCGTGGTCGGCTTCTCCGATGCCGGATCGCAGATCACGACGGCCGGCACAGCCTCCGGCGCGGCCACCGCACTCGGTCTCGCGGTTGATAACTCCGGCAACCTCTGGGGTGTGCTCAACACCACCAGCACGGTCGAGGCCTACACCAAATCCGGTTCCGCGATCACCGTCTCGGGCAGCGCAGCCGCAGGCGTTTCAACGCCCACCGCGCTCGCCATCGATGGCTCCAGCCGCGTGTGGGTCGCCAACGGCAACAACACCGTCTCCGTGCTCAACGATGACGGCACAGCTGCCACCGGGGTCACTCCGGCCGCGGCCACCGCAGGCATCAATACGCCCGCCTCCATCAGCGTGGATAGCGCGGGCAGTCTTTGGATCGCAAACTCCGGAAATAACACCGTCACAGAAGTGATCGGTGCGGCGACGCCCGTCGCCGCGCCCACCGTCACCGCGGTGACCAACGCCACCCAAGGGGCCAAGCCATGAATCCACCTAAAGTAAGACCCATTGAGGGAGCCGAGACCGGCGGGAGGAGCTATGGATTCCGTCGTCAGGGACTGAAGTTCGCGCTGGCCGCGTCCTCCGCTCCTCTCTGCCTCGGGCTCACTGGCTGCACCGCTCTGCAACAGGCCGTCACCCCGGTCGTGGTCTCGGGGGCGAAACTGCATGGCACGGTGCATGGCGGCCAACAAGCCATCTCCGGCGCTGCCATCCATCTCTACGCAGCCAGCACCGCGGGGTATGGCGCCAGCGTCCCCGATCTCCTCAACATCACCGTGACGACCGGTTCCGATGGCTCGTTCAATTTTCCTTCCTCGGCCTACAGTTGCACGGCAGGCCAGCAGCTCTGGATCGTCGCCATCGGCGGAGAACCCGGCGGGGTTGCCGGGACCAACGCCAACGCTGCAAATCTTGCCGCCCTGGGTGACTGCGCCAACGTCAACGACAACACCTTCGTGAACATCAATGAGGTCTCCACGGTGGGCAGCGTCTTCGCGATGGCGCCCTTTATGACCGGGTACGCTGCTGTCGGCTCGAGCTCCACCAATACCGCCGGCTTAGCGCGCGCGTTCGTGTCGGTCAACAAGCTGGTAAACACCGCCACCGGCGTCTCCACCGGATCGGCCCTGCCCACCGGCGCCGTCGGACCCAGCTCGGAGATCAACACCCTGGCGGACGCCGTCTCCTACTGCATCAACTCCACCGGCGGCGTCGCCGGCGATGGCAGCGCCTGCGGCAACCTTTTCCTGTGGGCCACTCCCCCCGCCGGCGCGGCTCCCACGAACACCATCGATGCGGTGATGGACATCGCGCACTATCCCGCGCTCAATGTCGCCAACATCTATAACTCCGTCCATGACGGAGCGCCCTTCTCACCGCGCCTCTCCTCGGCTCCGGGCGATTGGACGATGGCGGTGGTCTACTCCCCCACTGGACTCAGCCAACCGCAGTCGACCACCGTGGACGGCAGCGGAAACATCTGGCTGGCGAACTCCGGCAACAGCACCGTCACGGTCCTCTCGCAGACCGGCTCTGTCGCGACCACCATGAGCGGCAACGGGCTCTCCTCCCCCTTCGCCATCGCCATCGACTCCAGTGGCAACGGTTGGGTCGCCAACCATGCAGGTTCCTCCGTCTCCGCCTTTACGCTCTCGGGATCTCCCGTCGGAAGCTCTCCCTTTACAGGGAGCGGAAACATCAGCCAGCCGTCCGCTCTCGCCATCGACGCTGCAGGCCAGATCTGGGTAGGCAACACCGGAACCAGCAGCCTCACGGTGCTGGGCAGCTCCGGAAGTTTCGTACGTCAGGTTACGAGTGGCGTCACAGCGCCCACCGCCATCGCGATCGATCCCAAGTAGAGGAACTATGAAGAAAAACCTGATTCTGAAACTTTGTGTGATGGCCGCGCTCCTCGGGTCCGCTGGGAATCTCCACGCCATTGGGGGATGCGACGATTCGCCGGAAGCGCCCACCGATGTTTTGCTGATGATCGGCGCGGCGGGCATGGTCTACGGTTCCTCCCTCGTGGCGAAGGTGCTTCGCCGCCGGCGCAACCGCTGATGGTGGCAGCGGTCGAATCGGGCCCGGTCTCTGAGTCTCCAGGCCCCGTTGCGTCCACGAGCCGCCTTCGCGGGAACTCGGTCTCAGAGCTGCGATCGCGCAGCGACAGTGTCACGACAGCCACGTTGATCGGCGTCGTCGTCGTGATGCTTGCAGGAAGTTCGGTGGTCTTTCCTGCATGGATGCAGCTGCGAGCTCTCTGGGCCAGCGATCCGCTGCGCTCCATTGCGGCATGGTTTCCGCTTCTCAGTCTGCTGGGAATCTTGCGTGCCTGGCGGGAGGAGCAATGGGCGCTGCAGGGAACCGCATGGGGCCTTGTACCTATCGTGATTTCGGCTCCGCTCGCGCAGTTCCTGGTCGTATTTAGGCCGCGTTTCAGTCTCCATGGACACGAGATCGCCTCCGCCGAAATGGGCCTCGCAATCTTCCTCTACGCGGCAGGAGCTGTGGTCCTTTTCGGTGGCGTCCGCCTGTTGCGAGCCGCGCTCGCTCCGCTTTGCCTCCTCTTGCTCCTCAACCCGGTGCCCCATCTATACAACTTGCTGGTGGACCTGCCGCTGCAGGAGTTCTCCGCGAACACAGCGCGCGCCTTCGCTCACCTGATCGGCCTGCACCCCAGCGGTGAGCAGCTGCGCATGATCTTCGCTCCCAACTTCGGCATGATGATCGTGCCCGGCTGCAACGGTGTGCGCGGCTCCGTCACGCTTGCTTATCTCGCGCTCATCTTCGGTTATGCCATCCGCGTGCGGCCCCGCCGGCTGGTCATGGTGACGGCGCTCGGCTTCGCCGCGGGCTTCGCGCTCAATCTCCTTCGGCTCTGCGTGCTGGTCGTCTATTACCGCGTCGGACTCGTGCTTCCTTCCCTCCAGCGTCACGGCGCTGGCGCGGACTATGCCATCGGCGGCACGCTCTTTCTCGTCGCTACGCTGGCCTTCGGATATTGGCTCCGTACGCTCGCTCCCCCTGCGATTGAATCCGCCGCGGCTCCTGCGCCGCTGCAGCCTGCCTCCGCACGTCAAGTGCGAGCCACGCTGCTGCGCGCTGTTTGCCTTCTGCTTCTCGCCCTCGCAGCCCACACCGTACAAGCGAGGCAGCCTGCCGAGACGGGCCTGGCTCCCCTGACCCTGGCCAACGCCGTAAAGCTCCTGCCTCCGCAGGTTGGACCCTATCAGCTGCAGCGCAGCTACGGCGAGCAGCAGTCGGGTGTGCTGATGATGGTGCTCGGAGACTACAGCACGGCGCCCTCCGGTGGCCTTCCCCCACAGCGGCTGACGCTTGGCTTCTATCTCCTCACCTCCGATCACATGGTCGTCGGCAGTAAGCGGGTGCAGGGCCTCTATCCGGTGTGGACCGGCAGCCTCACTGCGGAATCTCTCTCGCAGTCGCCCATGGTGCTTGCGGTCAGCTTCTTTGACGACGGCGCTCTGCGGCAGGAGATCGCGGAGTCCATCTGCTCCATGCAGCGTTGCTTCGCAACCATCTCCGGGCAAGGTCCACTGGGCCTGAAAATGAATGTCGGGAGCGCGGCCGATCTCACGCTCGGCCCGGGAAAACGGATTCCTATCTTCCTCCGTCGTGAGTGGCCCGACAGCGACCCGCGATCCTCCGATCAACTGCGCTCGGCCTTCGCGCAGGACGCCCGCCTCTTCCTCGCGAACGTCGACCTGCAGCGGCCCGTCGAGTCCGCCGGTCACCGTCCCTGATCCCCGCCCGCCTGTTGGCAAGTAACGAGACTGCGATGCGACTACCTCACGACTCCTCCATCGGCCCAGAACCATCTCGACCGCGTCTTCGGCTCCACTCTCTGTCGGCCCTCTTACCTGGGCTCGTTTTCTATCCCCTGCTCGCGCTCTGTGCGGCCGGATGCGGCAGCGCGATCACCACCACGGTCGCTACAACTTCCCCGCCTTCCACGCCCTCGCAACCTACCCCACCCACGCCCCCAACGCCCCCCACGCCTCCCAGTGGCCCGACCAGCACGGCCGTCACCGGCATCGTGCGCAACGGGCAGCAGCCGATCGCGGATGCGACAATCGCGCTCTATGCCGCCAGCACCTCCGGCTATGGCGTCGCTTCTGCCAGCCTTCTCACGCAGACGGTGACCACCGCGACCGACGGCACGTTCAGCATGACGTACTACAGCTGCACCGCCGGGCAACAGCTCTACGTGGTGGCTACCGGGGGCAACGCCGGCAGGGGCGTCAATGCCAACACCACTATGATGGCGCTCATCGGGGACTGCTCCAGCATCACCTCCAGCACGACGCTGACGATTAACGAGCTCACCACCGTCGCGAGCGTCTACGCACTGGCTCAGTTCCTCGGGGGCCCGACCGCGCTGGGCACAAGCTCGACGAATACAACTGGTCTCGCCAACGCCTTCGCCCTCGCGCGGAGTCTCGTAACCATGAGCGCGGGCACAGCGCCCGGCAGCAACCTGCCCGCCACCGCGACGGCGCCCCTCGCCAAGCTCAACACGCTGGCCGATGTGCTCGCAGTGTGCGTCGCTACGGCCGGAGGCAGCGCGAACGATGGCTCACCCTGCGGTACGCTCTTCGCTCTCACCACCCCCAGCAATGGCACAGCGCCCACCGACACGCTGGACGCCGCGCTGAACCTCGCGCATGCCCCCGGCAGCCAGCCCGCCACCCTCTATGCCACGGTCAGCGTCAGTGCCAGTGCGCCATTCACTCCGAAGCTTGGAAGCGCGCCGCCGGACTGGACGCTGGCCATCACCTACACCGGTGCAGGCCTCAACAATCCCAACGCCGTCGCCGTCGACTCCGGCGGCAACCTCTGGGCAGCTAACTTCTCCAGCGTCGCCTCCAAGCTCTCGCCACTCGGCGAGCCCGCAGCGGCCAACGGCTTCGCCAGCGCCAGCCTCTATGAGTCCTATGGCATCGCCATCGATGCCCAGGACAATGCCTGGATCACCAATCAGGAGTCGGCCGGCAGCGTCAACGATGGCTTCGGCAGCGTCACCAAGCTGAGCTCCACCGGCCAGGTGCTCTCCGGCAGTGGGTACACCGCAGGCGGCGTGTACTTCCCGGCAGCCGTTGCCATCGCTCCCAGCGGCGGCGTCTGGATTGCCGACTACGGCCGTGCCGGCGCAACCCTGCTCGCCGCGGACGGCACGTCAACTTCCGGAACCGCCGGATTCACCTCCGCCAGCCTTCCCTTTCCCGTCGCCGTTGCAACCGACGCCTCCGGAAACGCATGGTTCGCTGCCGACGGTTCGGCAGTACGCATGAGTCCCACTGGCGTGGCCACGCAATATAGCTGCTGCCACGGCGCTCCCTCCAGCATCGGCCTCGATCCCTCCGGCAACGTCTGGCTCACCGATTACGACGCTTCAGCACTGCTGGAGCTTAATCCCAGCGGGACAATCCTGCAGCGCCTCACCGGAGTCGGTGGCCTCTACTATCCGCAATCGCTCGCCATCGACGGCGCAGGCAACGTCTGGGTCACAAACTTCCAGGGCAAATCCATCGCCGCCTTCACCGCCTCAAGCACCGGCACCGCCAGCAACGCGCTCTCACCCGCAGCGGGCTTCGGCAGCGATGCAGGCTTGAGCCAGCCCGCTGGCATCGCGATCGATGCCCAGGGCAACGTCTGGGTCGCAAACTCTGCCGCCGGCAGCATCACCGAATTCCTCGGCCTCGCTACCCCGCTCCGCACACCGCTCATTGGCCTGCCCACAAGACCCTAGGCCGCGCCCACAGCGCCGGAAATGCGAGTCACATCAGAAGACAAAGAGTGGATTTTGAGTTAGCGTGAGGCTTCGGCTTCGTACAAGGGCCGAGAGGCTTAGTCGGCGTATCGAAGGAGCGCTGGTTACTGGCTGCGCGCAGGTCCAGGACGCGACCTCATTCTCATCCTCATCTTCGCCCTGAGGATCGCGTACGATTTGAGTAACATACGATTTGAGTGACGAAAGCCCGCCTGCAACGGCCTAAGCTCCCCAACCTCGTACGTGATGAACTTTGATGATTGAACCACTTCTCCATTTCGATGCCGTCGTCCAGCGGAACCCTGAGGCTCTGGCGGCTGAGGTGCAGGGAGAGGTCGTGCTGATGAATCTCGACCGGGGCGAATACTACGGTCTCGATGCCATCGGCAGCGAGATCTGGCGGCAGCTGGAGCAGCCGATTTCCATCGCAGAGCTCTGCAACTCGCTGGCTGGCGAGTACAACGCCGCGCCCGAGGTCATTGCGCAGGATGTGCTCGCGCTGCTGGAGGCCATGCGCGGCTGTGCCTTGATCGAGCTCAGGGATCGGACGCGAATGGAGACCGACGTTCGATGAGCATGGTCACGGATGCCTACCTTTGCGGCTGGCGCGTCCGGTCCGAGGTGGCTCTCCCCGAGTTGTATCCGTGGTTCGGCGAGGATCGACCCGCGGATGTTTCCTTCCGCCTTACCGAGCCCGAAGAGCTGCAGGGCGCCATCATCGATCATGCGCAGGTGCGGATCGTGGTGCACGGCAATCGCTGCTGGATGGATATCCCTTCGGTCGCCCGCTTCCTGATCCGCGACGGCGTGGAGGTGCAGATTGCACCATGCGCTGAGGTGGAGGCTTCCACGCTGCGGAACTATCTCCTTGGCACGGTCGTCGGTGTGCTCTGCCATCAAAGAGGCCTGTATCCGCTGCACGCGGCCTGTTTGAGTCTCGGCGGGCAGGCCTGCGCCTTCTCTGGAAACTCCGGCATAGGCAAGTCCACCCTAGCGGCGGCGCTCGCGGCGCGAGGGCACGTCCTGCTCTCGGACGACCTCTGCGTTCTGGACCTGAGCGGACCGGTGCCCATGGTGCAGCCGGCCTTCCCGCGCGTCAAACTCTGGCCGCGTTCGATGCAAGCGCTCAAGATCGATCCAGAAGGCTTGCATCATGACGGGGACAAGCATCACTTTCGCTTTAGCGATGTCGCCCACTTTACCCCGGACCCCGTCCCGCTCCACGCCGTGTACTTCCTGCGCGCCGCCCAGGAAACCGAACCCGAAGGCATAACGGAGCTCACCACGCCGGAAGCATTGCACCGGCTGCATCGACAGGTCTACCGCCATCTCATCGCCCGGGGAATGGGTCTTTCTCCCTTGCTGTTTGCGCAGACGGCGCGGCTCGCGTCTTCCCTCCCCATGCGCCTGCTCTCGCGGCGCATGGACCTGGACCGCTTGCCGGAGACGGCGGCGCTGCTTGAGTCGTTCCATCTCCAGCCCGCGGAGGCGTCCAGTGAATGATCCGGCGCAATCTCCCGGGCCCACCCGCACCACGTGGCCGGGACGAATCTGGCAGCGGAGACGAGACCTCCCGCTCCTCATCTCTGCAGCGGCGTGGCTTTTTGTCGCGTGGCTGGCGCTGGATGTCCTGCCAGGCAAGCTCTACCGGCGTCTGCTGCAGCCGCGTCTGAATTCCCGCTGCGAAGCTGCGGAGCAGACGTCGTCGATCGCGCGTGTGGAGTGGGCTATCTCCGCGGCTTCACGGCGCGTCCCCTGGCGGACCGTTTGCTTTCATCAGGGGATCGCTGCCCAGCACATGCTTTGTTCCCGCGGCATCCCGGCAACGCTACACTACGGCGTGGCGAAATCCGACCTCCAGGCACTGGAAGCCCATGTGTGGGTGCAGGCTGGAGAGATTTGCGTCGTTGGCGGCGTCGGACGAGGCCGCTTCACCCAAATGCATGTCTACCGGCCATCGTCACCGGGCAGGGAAACATCCCCGGCGCCTTCTGCGTCAAAACGGGCGGGGTACCGAGATCAGTCTCCCCGTGGTCGGCGTCGGAAGAGCGGTTGACTCCGGCCCGTGCTAGCATGACCAGCAGAAACACCGTATTCTTGTGGCATTGAGGAGCTTATGGAACAAGAGCAGAATGGAAGCATCGTCGAGGTTTCGGAGTCCGCCAAGCAGTGGACCGCCCCGAAGCTGACCGTCCTTGGCATTGAAAACGCAGAAGGCACAGGAAACCCCGGTGCTCCCGACGCCCCTTTTGCCTCGTAGTTCGTAATGAGATCGCTCCTCTGAGTTTCGATCAGAGCCCACGCTCAGTGAGATCCCCAGCTGTCGGCTGGGGATTTTGCGTGTCTGTAACCTCCAGCCCGCAAGCTGCCGGTGCATCGAGCGGGTCGAGGCTGATCGCATTCCACCTGAAGACCATTCGCCTGAAGATAAAGAGATAGATGCCCATAGCTGGTGGTTTCGGAGGAGCGGCATCGATACCCGTCGTGAGAATGATGGATGCTCTTCAGGACCAGCCTGGCATCCCTCGCGGTCACGTCGAAGGTCCTGGCTTTGCTGTGGCCGCCTGCGGATCCTCACTCATCGCAGGCAATGCTGACGACCTCGTGCTGCTGGACGGTCGTATCGACAACTTCCGTGAGCTGGCCGACATGCTCTCCCTCGAAAGCGCTGACGCAGCGAACGTCCTGTTGACGGGATGGAAGCGCTGGGGCGCCGACCTGCCGGAGCATCTCCTCGGCGACTTCGCACTGGCTGCATGCAGCGTGTCGCAGCGCCGGGTTCTGCTCGCCCGGGATGCCGGAGGTAGACGCCCGCTCTATTACTGGCACAGGAATCAGCAGCTGCGATTCGCCTCCCAGGTGTGCGGCCTGGCCGCCGATCCAGAGATTGCGTTCGCCCTCGACCAGGCCAAGGTCGAGGAGTGGCTCTGTTACTACGACACCACGGATCGCACGTTCTTTCGCGACATCACGATGGTGCCGAAAGGGCATGCGGTGCTTTGGGATCAGGGAAAGCTCAGCCTGTGCCGTTTCTGGTATCCCGAGCGCATCGCGATGCTCCGTCTCCGCGATCCCCGTGAGTATGCCGACGGCCTTCGGGCGGTCCTCACGCAGTCCGTGGCTTGCCGCCTTCAGGAGACGCCGCTCGGAGTCGAGCTGAGCGGGGGCCTGGACAGCTCCTCGACGACGGCAATCGCTGCGGGCCTGCTCGAACGTCAGGGCGGGACGCTGACCGCATTCACCTCGGTCCCTGTCGGCGAGACCCCGCCCGACCTCCACGACCGCTTCTTTCATGAGGGGCCATATGCGGCTGCCGTAACCCGGATGTATTCCAATGTCGAACACACGCTGGTCCCGAGCGACTGCGCCGGTGTCTTCGAGGCGCTGGACGCCCTCAGCAGCGCCGGGGAAACGCCCTTTCTCAACCCCAGCAATGGGGTTTGGATGTTCGGCATCATGCGCCAGTCCAGACAGAGAGGCCTGAAGGCTCTCCTGAATAGCCAGGTAGGCAACAACACCGTGAGTTGGAACGGGGCGGGAGCGCTGCACAGCCTCATCCGGAGAGGCCGTCTTCCCGATGCGTTGCATCTCGCCGAAGACCTCCATCGTGACGGCATGGCCGCCCGTTCTCTTCTGCGCACGGCAATGGGCCGCTGGTTCCCATCCCGTACGCTGGATCTCGCGCGTCATCGAGGAAAGCAGGAGTCTTCAGGGCTGGGCTTCCTCAGCTTGTGCACGGATGATTTTGTCCGCCGGCATCGGCACGGAATTGAGACTCGCCAGCGTGAGCTGCAGAGGGGTGACAGCCGGGAGCTCCGGCTGGCTTCCATGGAACGCGCCGATGCCGGCCCCATCCAGGCCATGTACCAGCGGCTTGGTGGCGTCGACTGGCTGGATCCAACCGGCGACCTCCGCGTCGTCGAATACTGCCTCTCCGTACCGGACGAGCAGTACCTTCGTAACGGGATTCCGCGCTCCTTGATACGGGATGCCATGGCCGGGCTGGTCCCCGATCAGGTATTACAGGAGCGTCGCAAAGGACTTCAGGGAGCAGACGCGGAATCTCACCTCAAAAAGGAACGCGCCGAGATCATCCGCGAACTGGAGCGGGCGCGGGATTACGATCTGCTTCGCAACGTCATGGATTTCCCTAAGATGAAGGCGATGGTCGCCGATTGGCCCGCAGCCACTTCGGCATCGTCTTTCTCGAGCTATGTACTTCTCCTCATGCGTGCCATCAGTTTGATACGTTTCGTACGCAGGGTCGAAGACGGCAGTATCTTCTCTCTGCCGGTATAAGTTGGCTGCTTAATCCCCACAGAGACAAACGGTCTTCGAACAGACGCCTTTCGAGACGCAACGCCACATAAGCGTAGGGCCAGCGGCCGGTCTTCGAATCCGTGAGACCCGCGGGCTTCATGGGCGGCAACAGCGTCGTTGCCAATCTTTTCCCACAACCTGTCCTCTACCTTCTCGTCGCCGATCAGCGCCACTCAATCGGGGCAGCGAAGGATGGCATTCCCATCTCAAATCGGCGTCGCGGATGGAACAGCAAATTAATTCCATCCTTTTGCATTCACAGAGCACCCCCGTGTTAGCGTTCCTCCACACCTGCATTACGAGGAGAGGAAGATATGGGTGATTGGTTTCTTGGCGAGATACGTCTCTTCGCCTTTTCAAAAGCTCCAACAGGGTGGCGCCTCTGCGATGGGTCGCTTCTGCAGATTGCGCAGAACCAGGCGCTTTATTCGCTGTTGAGCACCTACTACGGCGGCGATGGCAGGACAACCTTCGGCGTGCCGGATCTTCGCGGGCGAACTCCACTCGGCAGAACATGGAACACCTCCGCCATCACGTACAACATCGGCGATAAAGGCGGAAGTTCGGCAGTCACACTCACGCTGAACAACCTTCCACCCCACAATCACACCTTTAACGCTCAGCAGACAGCCGCAACTTCGGGTTTCGAGGCTTCGAATCTGATCTTTGCGCAGAACGCGGCTCATCCCATCTATGCTCCTGACACCAATCTTGTAGCGCTGAATGCCAACTCCATCTCAACTGAGGGAGGAGGCGGGCCGCATGACAACATGCAGCCTTTTCAGGTTCTCAATTACTGCGTCGCCACGCAGGGCCTCTATCCACCTCACGATTGATGGAAGAAATTTAGGAGAAACAGCACATGGATTGGTATGCAGGAGAAATTCGTATCTTTAGCGGACCGCAGGTGCCCCAGGATTGGCATCTCTGCGATGGATCGACACTCAACATCAATGATTACCCCGTCCTCTTTAGCCTGATCGGGAACACCTTCGGAGGAACTGCTCCAAACACCTTCGCCCTTCCCAATCTCGCGAGTCCACTCAAGAGCAACATAGGCGCCGTCCCGGTCGGCCAGGGGCAGGACACGGAGACGCCGCCCGTCACCCGAACGATCGGGCAGTCCGGCGGTGAAGTAACAGTCACGCTCGACATCTCCGGGATGCCGGCGCACACGCACGCGCTCAACGCAAGCGCCAACACCGCGACCACCTCCGTGCCAGGTACCGGCGTCGCACTGGGAGCGCCCTCGGTGCCCAATGACATTCTTTACATGAGGCCCGACGCTGAGAAACCAACAGCCACTCCCGACCTGGCTCTGGCCGTCGTGGGCGTGTCCGGCGGTTCAGGTGGTCACCAGAACGTTATGCCAACTCTCGCTGTGAGCTACATCATCGCCATTAACGGCATCTATCCTCAATTCCCCAGCTAAATCAAAGGAGAATCTCTGCTATGGACGCTTACATCGGAGAAATTCGTGCGTTCGGATTCAATTACGTCACACCGAGCTGGCTGCCATGCGACGGCAGAACCCTTCCCATCGCTCAGTACCAGGCGCTCTATAGCCTGATCGGTAATTTGTACGGTGGACAACAGAGTCAGAACAGCTTCGCACTCCCAAATCTCCAGGGAGTCCTTCCGGCTTGCAGAACCGCAAACTGGCCCGTAGCGTCGCAGGCAGGGGCAAACACCGTCACGCTGAATATCTCGACGACTCCGGCTCATAACCACACCACGCGCGGCGCCTACTCGAACGGTGGCAAGGGGACGACTGCCTACGAAGGGAAACCCGAGGCCAATGCGAATTACTTCCGCATCGTCGCGGACATCACTGGCCCCACGTCCAGTGGGCTCGCCCAGTCTACGTTCGCGGTAGCAAGCGCTCCCACAGCCTTGTCGCAACAGGCGTTGAGCGTCGCTGGCGGCCTCAACGGCACGGCTGTCCCTCATGAAAATCGACAGCCATACCTGGCGCTCAATTTCATGATCTGCGTACTGGATGGGGTATACCCAGTCAATGGCTGATCGCCCTGACCCCATGGGCTATCGACTTATCTCCGCGTTCTTACTTCTCCACCCCAAACGTAAAGATCGTAGTAGACCGCATCGTCTGGCCCGGCTTCAGCTCCGTCGACGGGAACGCAGGCTGATTCGGCGAATCCGGAAAGTGCTGCGTCTCCAGGCAGAAGCCCGCATGCTTCTCGTACAGCTTCCCACCCACGCCCGTCATCGTGCCATCGAGGAAATTGCCCGAGTAGAACTGCACCCCCGGCTCCGTCGTCGTCACCGTCAGCGTTCGTCCGCTCTTCGGGTCTTCCACCTTCGCCGCGACGTGCAGCGTGCTTCCGCCATTCAGCACGAAGTTGTGGTCGTATCCACCCGCCAGCTTCAGCTGCTCATCGTTCGCGTCGATGCGCGCACCGATGGCAGTAGCCTTCTTGAAGTCGAACGGCGTCCCCGCCACCGGCGGCAGCTTGCCCGTCGGAATCAGCCCTGCATCCACCGGGGTATAGCGGTCCGCGTTGATCATGATCTTCTCTCCGAGAATATCGCCAGAATCTTCGCCGCCAAGATTGAAGTAACTGTGGTTCGTCAAGTTCACGACCGTGTCCTTATCCGTCGTCGCGCTGTATTCGATGTGCAGGCTGCGGCCCTCCAGTGTGTAGCGCACATGCGCCGTCAGCTTACCCGGAAAACCCATCTCGCCATCGGGGCTCACATAGGTCAGATCCACTCCGCTGCCCGTCAACCGGCCCGTCCACACCTTGCGATCAAAGCCCACCGTCCCGCCATGCAGCGCGTTGCCATTGTTGTTCGTCGGGATCTGGTACCTCTTCCCATCCAGCGTAAAGGCCCCTTTGGCAATGCGGTTGCCATAACGGCCCACCACTGAGCCCAGATACGTCGATGTGTCCTTGAGATACCCACCGAGGTCCTTATACCCCAGCACCACATCCGCCTTCTTGCCCGCGCGGTCCGGGGCTTCGATGCTGACCACATGCGCACCGAAGTTCGTGATGGTCACCGTCAGTTCGCCATCGTTTAGCGTGTAGAGCTCGACAGCCTTCCCATCGGGCATCGTGCCCCAGTTCTCTTTCGTCGACGCAGCGTGCATGCTTCCCGCGGCCAGCAGCGCGATCGCCGCCAGCGTTCCAGTCTTCGTCATGTGCAAGTTCACCCTCCGGCGCGAGGCCGCGCGAGAAATCGTTTCCCGAACGGGATGATACCCGCTCCGGCCCGCCTCTGGCATCGTTTTGCCAAGCTGTACTTCCCGCCCTGCCTTCGGTAGTTTGATACCACGATGCTCACCGCCAGCAAGAAGGTCCCCGCGCCGCGGGAAGCCTCGCGACAAAGCCCCAAGACCAGCTACTCCACGCCCGCGCTCGAAAAGGGCCTCGATGTCCTCGAGCTCCTCGCCCGCCAGCGCGACGGCCTCACCAAGAGCGAAATCGCCCGCCAGCTCGACCGCACCATCTCCGAGATCTTCCGCATGCTCGTCACCCTCGAGCGCCGCGGCTACATCGCCCTCGTCGATGGCGAACGCTACGCTCTCACCCTCCGGCTCTTCCGCCTCGTCCAGGAGCACCCGCCCACCGAGCGCCTCATCGCCGACGCTCTCCCCGTCATCGAGCGCCTCGCCCACGACTGCCAGCAGTCCTGCCACCTCGGCGTCGTCGAGGACGCCCGCGTCGTCATCCTCGCGCAGGTCAACTCTCCCGCCCCTGTCGGCTTCTACGTCAAGCCCGGCTCCATCATCGACATCATGGAAGCCGCCTCCGGCTACGTCATCCTCGCCCACATGGAAGAAGCCGCCGTCGAGCGCACTCTCGCCGAATGGTCCCGCCAGACCGGCAACAAGCCGCCCCGCGACCTCGCCCAGCACCTCGCGAAGATCCGCAAGGCCGGCTTCGAGAAGCGCGACAGCTACCAGGTCAAGGGCGTCGTCAACATCAGCTTCCCCCTCCTCGATAGCCGCGGCTCCGCCATCGGCGCCCTCACCGTCCCCTACATCCAGCAGAAAAGCTCCTCGATCTCGCTCGCCACGGTCACGGACCTGGCCCGCGCCGCCGCCGCCGAGATCACCCGCGCCATAGGAGGTCATGCGTGATCCTCTACGCCGCGACCTCCAACAAAGGCAAGCTAGCCGAGTTCGCCACCAGCGCCAGCTCCGCAGGCATCGAGGTGCAACCCCTCCCCGGCCTCAAGGACATCCCCGAGCCCATCGAAGACGCCCCCACCTTCCTCGGCAACGCCGAGATCAAAGCCATCGCCTACTCCCTCGCCGCTCCCGGCCTGCTCGTCTTCGCCGACGACTCCGGCCTCGAAGTCGACGCCCTCCACGGCGACCCCGGCGTCCGCTCCGCCCGCTTCGCCGACGACGCCGGCTTCGATCCCGCCACGAATCTGGGCGCCCCATATCTCGAAGAGATGTGGGTTCCCAAATCACCCCTTCCTTCCAAGGACGCCCGCAACAACGCCCTACTTCTCTCCCGCCTCCACGCCCTTCCACCGGACTCCCCACGCACCGCCCGCTTCGTCTGCGCCCTTGCCCTCGCCCACGACGGCCACATCCTCCTCCGCGCCCACGGCACCGTCGAAGGCCAGATCCTCGACGCCCCCCGCGGCGACAACGGCTTCGGCTACGACCCGCTCTTCCTCATCCCCTCCCTAGGCCTCACCACCGCCGAACTCCCCGCCCCCCAGAAGTGGTCCCTCAGTCACCGTGGCAACGCCTTCCGAGCCCTGTTAGCGCAACTCCCCCACCTCGACCACTCCGCCTCATAGCTCATCGCTCAACACCTCAAAGCTCTACAGAAGCCCAGGCCCGCTGCCAACGCCAGCCAAACCCACCACCCTCGCTCCTGGCTCCAGCCTGGATACCTCACACCTCTACAGCTCCATCCGCCCCCGGGTGGCCATCCTCTTACAGCCCCATCGTGAAAGGTTGAGGTAAGCCGCTGAACTCCAGCCGCGCGCCAACGTCTCAGAGTTGAGACATGCATTCGCAGGCCGCCAAACTTTACCCTGCGCCCCAGCAACAGCGAACCGCGCCCCAGCGGGGCTACCAGGACGGGCGAAGCCAGCCAACGGCGGGCCGGCTCCCTCCCATCTCCGCACAAATCCACCGATAACCGCGCGTTCCCCCAACACTTCCCTTGACCCCTCTTCCCAGCGGGCGGAATAATCGACCTGCCGCAAACGTGCCGTGCGGATCCATCCTTCCCGCGCTCCAGCGTCCGTTTGCCCCCTTTCTGACCTAGGAGTCGAAGACCGCATGGCCGCCACCGCACCTCCCGCACCACCCTCCAATTCCGGTCAGCTGAAAGGCGTTCAGCCCCTCCGCGCCGCCCAGGGCAACTCCTTCCTGTGGCGCAGGCTGCACTCCCTCACCGGCATCGTCCCCATCGGAGCCTTCCTCCTCGAGCACATCCTCTCCAACTTCGAGACCGTGCACGGCCCCCTCGCCTACGGCAAGCAGGTGCTCTTCCTCAACTCCCTGCCGCTCGTCCGCGTGCTGGAGTGGGTCTTCATCTTCATCCCCCTGGCCTACCACGCCCTCTACGGCGTCGTCATCGCCATCAAGGGACGCACCAACGTCAACGTGTACCCCTGGGCCGGCAACTTCGGCTACGTGATGCAGCGCATCACCGGCATCATCGCGCTCCTCTACATCGTCCAGCACGTCTGGCGGCAGCGCTTCTCCGGCGTCGATCTCCCGGACCACCCCGGCATGGCCTTCGCCAAGGTCCAGCACGAGCTCTCCAACCCCTGGATGCTCGCCATCTACGTCATCGCGATGATCGCGACCTGCTGGCACTTCGCCTACGGCGTCTGGCTCTTCGCCGCCAAGTGGGGCATCACCCCCGGCGAAAAGGCCCGCAAGACCTTCGGTTACGTCTGCGCCGCCGGCGGCCTCCTCATCTGCGCCATGGGCCTGGCCAGCATCTTCGCCGTAGTCACCGCCCCCCCCGCCCCCGAAGACGCCATGCCCGACACCCACGTGAGCATGACAATGCCCACGCCACATGCTGCGGTGGCAGCAATGGCGGTTCAGGAGTAAACCTTGGTGCTCCGCGCTGCCGACGGTATCTGCGCCGTGCTGATCGTAACGGCCCTGATCTGTTCCTACAGGAATTGGCGAAGCCTCTACGAATTGGGACCGCCGGTGAGAATGGGCGTCAACAACAAGATTGAGTTCCTGCGACGATGGAACAACTTTCCGGAAGGTCCGACCAAGCGGAAGTTACGCAGATTGCAATTGGCAGGCACCACGAGTTGGCTTTTAGCCTGTGCATTACTCATCGTCACGCACTTCAAAGGCGTTTTTTCTAGGTAGGACACAGCATCGCATCGACACCACGGATGTCCTCGTTCAGCTCGAGGCACGAACGGCAGGTCACGGCTTCAGCCGTGACACCAGAACAAGAACGAAAGGGGCTTCAGCCCCTGAGGTACGCAACCACCAACCCCCCGCACCAACGCAACGGGGTTTCGGAGACAACAAAAATGACGCTCCGGGTCCTGCAGACGCTCCTGATCACCGCCGTACTGGTCATCGTCCCGGGCTTCTGCCTCCTCGAGCACTGGCTCATCGCGGAGATCAACCGCTCCGGCCACCGATCCCCCGTCAAGCACTGGCAGGTGATCACCTGGAAGCAGTATCGCGAGCTGGAACACACCCACCGCGAGCTCTTCCCCGGCAGCTGGAAGCTCGACCTGTTCCTGGTTTTTCGGCGTCTCTCCATGGTCATGGGCGTCGTGATGGTATCGGTCCTCTGGAGCATGCTCTCCAACAGAACCGCGCAACATTAGACAAAGCTTACGAGGCAGGACAAACAAGATGGCAGCAACACCACGCATCATCGTAGTCGGCGGAGGCCTAGCAGGCCTCTCCGCCGTCATCAAGATCGCCGAAGCTGGCGGCAAAGTTGACCTCTTCTCCATCGTCCCCGTCAAGCGCTCACACTCCGTCTGCGCCCAGGGAGGCATCAACGCCGCCAAGAACCTCAAGGGCGAAGGCGACGACGTCCTCAAGCACTTCGACGACACCATCTATGGCGGCGACTTCCTCGCCAACCAGACCCCCGTCAAGGCCATGACCGCCATGGGCCCCGCCATCATCGATCTCCTCGATCGCATGGGCGTGCCCTTCAACCGCACCCCCGAAGGCCTGCTCGACTTCCGCCGCTTCGGCGGAACGCTCTATCACCGCACCGCCTTCGCGGGCGCAACCACCGGCCAGCAGCTCCTCTACGCCCTCGACGAGCAGGTCCGCCGCTTCGAATCCGAAGGCAAGGTCCAGAAGTACGAAGGCTGGGAGTTCCTCTCCGCCGTCCTCGACAACAACGGCGTCGCCCGCGGCATCTGCGCCATGGACCTCCGCACCATGGAACTCCGCACCTTCCCCGCCGACGCCGTCATCGTCTGCACCGGAGGCAACGGAGCCATCTTCGGCAAGTCCACCAACTCCGTTGTCTGCACCGGCTCCGCCCAGTCCGCGCTCTATCAGCAGGGCGCGTACTACGCCAACGGCGAGTTCATCCAGGTCCATCCCACCGCCATCCCCGGCGAAGACAAACTCCGCCTCATGTCCGAGTCCGCCCGCGGTGAGGGCGGCCGCGTCTGGGTCCCCCGCGACAAGAACGACAAGCGCGCCCCCACCAGCATCCCCGAAACCGAACGCTTCTACTTCCTCGAAGAGTGGTACCCCAAGTACGGCAACCTCGTGCCGCGCGATATCGCCACCCGCGCCATCTTCCGCGTCGTCTACGAGCTCGGCATGGGCATCGACGGCCAACCCATGGTCTATCTCGACGTCTCGCAGCTTCCCCCGGCCAGCCTCCACAAGCTCGAAGGCATCCTCGAGATCTACGAGAAGTTCGTCGGCGACGATCCCCGCAAGGTCCCGATGAAGATCTTCCCTGGCATGCACTACACCATGGGCGGCCTCTGGGTGGACTTCCAGCAGCAGACCAACATCCCCGGCATCTTCGCCGCGGGTGAGGCCGACTACTCCATCCACGGCGCCAACCGCCTCGGAGCCAACTCGCTCCTCAGCTGCATCTACGGCGGCTTCATCGCCGGTCCCGAAGCCATCAAGTACGCCAAGAACCTCCCAGCGATGCAGGGCGACGGCGGCCACGCCGCCGAGCTCGCCCGTCAGAAGATGATGAACCACGCCCTCATCTCCAACCAGGGCAAGGAAAATCCCTTCCGCATCTGGCGCGACCTCGGCGAAACCATGACCAAGCACGCCACGATCATCCGCTACAACGCCGGCCTCGCCGAAGCCGACGCCAAGATCGTCGAGCTCATGGACCGCTACAAGAACATCAACCTCAGCGACAAGAGCCAGTGGGCCAACACCAGCTTCGCCTTCACCCGCCAGCTCTGGAACATGCTGCAGCTGGCCCGCGTCATCGTAAAGGGCGCGCGCCTTCGGGACGAATCCCGCGGAGCCCACTACAAGCCCGACTTCCCCAACCGCGAAGACGAGCAATTCCTCAAGACCACCAAGGCAGCGTTCGTAGACGACGCACCCCAGATTACGTACGAAGAAGTGGACACCCAGTACATCACCCCACGCCCCCGCGTGTACACGTCCACCTAAAGAGAACAATGAGCACGTTTGCCATCGTCGTAACGATCATCGCCGTCGCACTCTTCGGAGCGTTCCTCCTCCTCGGAGCCTG
>NZ_JBMHYI010000015.1:0-4573 GCF_058498515.1 Bryocella sp. | reverse complement strand
GTCATCTTCGATCCCGACTACACCTCCAAGCGCATCCCCGTCGATCTCACCAGCGTCACCCTCGGCGACGCCTTCCGTATCGTCGGAACGCTCTCCGGAACCTTCTGGAAGCCCGTCACCTCCAACACCATCTTCGTCGCCCAGAACAACCGCACCAAGCGCACCGAGCTCGACGACCTCGCCGTAGAAACCTTCTACCTCACCAACGTCGCGCAGCAGAACGACGCCAACGAAATCCTCGTCGCTCTCCGCAATCTCTTCGATCCCACCACGAAGATGTTCCTCATCGCCAGCCAGAACGCCATCGTCATGCGCGCCACGCCCGAAGAGCTCATCCTCGCCGAAAAGATCATCAACGACCTCGACCGCACGCGGCCCGAGGTCGTCGTAGACGTAGCCGTACTCGAAGTCAGCCGGCAGCTCGAGCGGAACCTCGGCATCACGCTTCCGACGAGCTTCGGGCTGACTCCGCAGTACAGCAACGCCAACACCACAAGCGCTTCCACCACCGCAACGACCACCACCACAAGCACCTCCAGCATCACCCTCAACACCCTCGGCAACCTCAACGCCACCAACTTCGCCGTGTCCCTCACTGGCGGTCAAGTCAACGCGCTGCTCTCGGACTCCGACACCCGCATCCTGCAGAACCCCCGCGTACGCGCCACGGACGGCCAGGCCGCCACGCTTAAAATCGGTTCCAAGATTCCCGTAGCCACCGGCTCCTACTCCGCCGGCGCCGCTATCACCACCGCCTCACTCGGCGTGCAGACCCAGTTCACCTACCTCGACGTTGGCGTCAACATCGCCATGACTCCAACCGTTCACTATGACCGCGAAGTTTCGCTCAAGATGAAGATCGAAATCTCCGCGCAGAACGGCTCCGTCACCATCTCCGGCGTCACCGAGCCGATCATCTCCCAGCGTGTCGTCGAACAGGTCATTCAGCTCAAGGACGGCGAGCCCTCCATTCTCGCCGGCCTGCTCCAGCAGCAAGACACCAAGACCGTCAGCGGCACCCCGGGCCTCGGCGAAATTCCCTTCATCAAATACTTCTTCTCTTCGCAGGACAAGGTTCAGCAGTCCGATGAAATCGTCTTCCTGCTCATCCCACACATCGTCCGCGAATCCATACTCACCGCCGAAAACACCCGCCCCATCTTCGTCGGCGACGGTGGCTCCGTTGAGCTCATCCGCTCGGACCGCTCCAAGCAGATAGCCGCCGAAAAGGCTGCCGCAGCTGGTGTCTCCGGTCCGCTTACCCCCGCGCAGGCCACCACGGCCGCCAACGCTGCTTCCTCCATGATCGGCGAGATCGCCGCCCAGGGGAAACCCATCGCCCCACCCGCAGCGGGCCGGCCCGGTACACCCAACGTTCCCGCCGCGACCGCCGGCAATAACCCGCCGGTCTCGCTCACCGTCATGCCCGGAGTCGTCAACCAGGCCGTCGGTTCTACCTTCCAGGTCGCCATCATGGCCGCTAACGCCAACGATCTCTTCAGCGTCCCGATGCAGCTCCAGTTCGACCCCAAGGTCCTCTCGCTGGTTGACGTCGACGCCGGCGCGCTCCTCAGCCAGGATGGTCAGGCCGTCGCGTTAGTCCACCGCGATGAGGGCAACGGCCTCGTCACCATCTCCGCCTCACGCCCGCCCAACTTCGGCGGCGTCAACGGACAGGGCTCCGTCTGCACACTCACCTTCAAAGCTCTGTCCGCCGGCGACAGCACGCTGGCTCTCGTCAAAATTGGCGCCAAGGACAGCAAGCAGAACAGCCTCCCCACCATCGGCACGCAGGCCGTCGTCCACGTCAAATAGCAGGAGCGGCAATCATGGCGATCCTCAGCAGAAATCCTCGAGGTACAAATCAGCCGTCGGCATGCCGAGGGCGTTCATGCCGCGTACTTTTCGGATTAGGTCCGGGCTTTAGCCCGGACATCAAAGAAGCTAAAAGAAGAGGCTTTAGCCCCGGGCCTTCCCTGGGCCCTGCTAAAGATACTCAGAACAAACTCTGGTCTTCCGAGACTGGCGTCACGCTTGTGGAGCTGATCATCGTGATAACCATCCTCGGCATCCTCGCCGGTGCCGCCGTTCCCGTCGCCCGCTTCCAGGTAAAGCGCACCAAAGAACGCGAACTCCGCCGCGACCTCTGGGAGATGCGCGACGCCATCGACAAGTACAAGGACGTAGCCGACAAAGGCCTCATCCAGACCAAGGCCGACAGCAACAACTACCCGCCTGATCTGCAAACACTGGTAGACGGCGTGGAGATCCAGACCAAGAAGATGCGCTTCCTCCGCGCCATCCCCATAGACCCCATGACCAAGTCCACCGACTGGGGTCTCCGCTCCAACCAGGACGACGCCGATTCCACCAGCTTTGGCGGCCAGGACGTTTTCGACGTCTACTCTAAGAGCGACGGCACAGGCCTCGACGGAACGAAGTACAACACATGGTAGCCATGCCCAAATTCGGCCGCAATAAAACTCTGGGCCCTGGGCCCTCCGCCCTGGACCCTGAAAAAGGCTTCACGCTCATCGAGCTGATCATCGTCATGGCGATCATCGGCATCCTTGTTGTCATCGCGATCCCCAACTACACACGCGCCGTCCAGCGCGCCAAGGAAGCCGTCCTCAAAGAGGACCTCCACACCATGCGCACGGCCATCGACAGCTACACCGTCGACAAGGAAAAGGCCCCGCAGGGCCTGGACGACCTCGTTCAGGCCGGCTACCTCAAGACCGTCCCCGTCGATCCCATCACCGGCCACAACGACACCTGGATCACCGGCCAGTCCGACACCCTCACCGACATCAACGAAACCCAGGGCGGCATCGACGACGTCCACTCCGGTGCCCAGAACCTCGCTTCGGACGGTACTTCGTACAACACCTGGTGACCCCTTTGTTGTCATCCCCGCAGGTGATCTGCGTTTGCCTTTGCTTTTCTTTCTGTCATCCTCGCAGGGGATCTGCTTCTAGCCTGGGCCAAATGCCACTTTCGCCCCTGTACACAAACTCCAAAAATAAGCGTCTAATAGTGAAGCAGAGCCCCGTCAAAGGCGGCTCCGTGGAGCCCCTACATGCGCCTACTTGCTCTCGCCGCCCTTCTTTCGGTCCCGGTTACGGCTGCTTTCTCGCAGCAGTCTACTACCCCCGCGACGCAGACAAGTCCCGCGCCCGCTCCCAGCCAGACCCCCACAGACACAACCACGTCCCAGACCCCCGCGGCCGCACCTGCTGACGGCACCACCCCGACCATCAGCAGCGATCCCACCAAGCCCACCAGCACCGACAAACCCTCCACCGATAAATCGGATAAGTCCAAAAAGACCGACACTACAGCCACCGACAAACCCGACGTCATGCCGAACCCCGGCGAGGCCCTCGACCCCAACATCAAGAAGGGCAGTGAAGAGGACGTCAACGCCGTCGGAACGCGCAACATTGGCGGTCGTGGCATGGGCAACTGGTATTCGCCCAACTGGGAAGTCGGCACCGGCAAGCAGTACTCCATGGAAGTCGAAAAGTCCTCGCACCTTGTTACGGACCCGGTCGTCGTCGAGTACATCAATCGCGTCGGCCAGAACCTGGTCAAGAACTCCGACGCCAAGTTCCCCTTCACCATCAAGGTGCTCGATACGGACGAAATCAACGCCATGGCGCTGCCCGGCGGCTTCTTTTACGTCAACTCCGGCCTGATCCTCGCCTGCGACTCCGAAGACGAGCTCGCCGGCGTCATGGCGCACGAAATCTCGCACGTAGCCGCCCACCACGCCGCCCGGGAGATGACCAAGCTCAATTACATGCAGATCGGCTCCATCCCCCTGATGATCTTCACGCAGGGCACCTGGACCGGCTACGGCATCTACGAGGCCGCCCAGCTCGCCGTCCCCATGACCTTCCTCATGTTCTCGCGTGAGTACGAAGCGGAAGCCGACTACCTCGGCATCCAGTACATGTACCGCGCCGGCTACGACCCGCAGGGCATGGTCTCCATTTTTGAAAAGCTTTCGGCTCTCGAAAAGCACAAACCCGGCGCGCTTTCCCGCGCCTTCAGCGATCATCCGGCTACGCCTGACCGCATCGCCGCAGTCGAAGAGGAGATTGCGACCATCCTCCCGGCCAAGCCTGATTACCTGGTGACGACCTCGGAGTTCGACAACGTCAAGGCCCGTCTGGCCCGCATCCAGAACAAGCGCGGCCTCAACGACAAGAAGAACGGCAACAAGCCCACCCTGCGCCGTGCCAGCACGACCAACAACCCCAGCTCTAACAATCCCAACGGCTCCAGCTCTGGCGACGACACGCCGACACTAGGCCGCCGCAACTAGTCCGCGCTGGTGCCGTTGCTTTTCGTTCTGTCATCCTCGTAGGGGGGATCTGCTTTTATGGCGCTGGGCTTCGGCCTTTAGGTCAAGGTAGGCTCACACATTGCCAGCAGCCCATATTCCCGCTACGCTTAAGCTCACCGCGGGAGTGGTGAAATGGCAGACACGCAGGTCTTAGAAGCCTGTGCTTCGGCGTGGGGGTTCGAGTCCCCCCTCCCGCACCAAATTTTCAACGAGATACGAGCA
>NZ_JBMHYI010000014.1:0-77463 GCF_058498515.1 Bryocella sp. | reverse complement strand
GCCAGAGAGAAAACCCTTTGGATCATCTCCCACAAACAGAAAGGCCCCGGATCTCTCCGGGGCCTTTGTCGTTGCATCTGCGGGAAGCCGTACTCGCCGTCCGCGCAGGACCTAGTACATGCCGTCCATGCCGCCGCCGTGGTTGTGGCCACCGCCGGCTGCTTCCTTCTTCTCGGGGATCTCGGCAATGATCGCCTCGGTCGTGAGAAGCAGGCCGCTGATCGACGCTGCATTCTGCAGAGCCGTACGCGTCACCTTGGTCGGGTCGATGACACCGGCCTTCACCAGGTCCTCGTAGACGCCCGAACCGGCGTTATAGCCAAAGTTCGTGTCCTTCGATTCGTGGATCTTGCCAATCACCACCGAGCCCTCTTCACCAGCATTGCTGACGATCATGCGCAGCGGCTCTTCGATCGCACGACGGATAATCGTCGCTCCGATCTTCTCATCGCCCTCGAGCGTCTTGATCAACGCATCGACAGCCGGAATCGTACGGATCAGCGCAACTCCGCCGCCCGGGACGATGCCTTCTTCCACAGCCGCGCGCGTCGCATGCATCGCATCTTCCACGCGGGCCTTCTTCTCCTTCATTTCGGTCTCGGTAGCCGCACCGACCTTGATCACCGCAACACCGCCAACCAGTTTGGCCAGGCGCTCCTGCAGCTTCTCGCGGTCGTAGTCGGAGGTCGTCTTCTCTACCTGAGCGCGAATCTCCTTCACGCGGCCTTCGATCTTGGCATCCTCACCACCACCGTCGACGATGGTCGTGTTGTCCTTGTCGATGGTGATGCGCTTGGCAGTGCCGAGGTCTTCGATCTTTACTCCCTCGAGCTTGATGCCGAGATCTTCAGTGATGGCCTTGCCGCCGGTGAGGACAGCGATGTCCTCGAGCATGGCCTTGCGGCGATCGCCGAAGCCAGGAGCCTTCACGGCAGCGACGTTGAGCGTTCCGCGCAGCTTGTTGACGACGAGGGTTGCGAGCGCTTCCCCGTCGACATCCTCTGCGATGATGAGCAGCGGCTTGGCGGTGCGGGCGATCTGCTCGAGCAAGGGGAGCAGGTCCTTCATCGTGGAGATCTTCTTCTCATAGATGAGGACATAGGGGTTTTCGAGAGCCACTTCCATGCGCTCTGCGTCGGTGACGAAGTAGGGCGAGAGGTAGCCGCGATCGAACTGCATGCCTTCGACGACGTCGAGCTGGGTCTCCATAGTGCGGGACTCTTCGACGGTGATGACGCCATCCTTACCGACCTTCTTCATCGCGGCGGCGATGATGGAGCCGATCTGCTCGTCGGAGTTGGCGGAGATGGTGCCAACCTGGGCGATCATGTCGCCGGTGACGGGCTTGGAGAACGTGGAGAGAGCGCCGCCAACGACGACGCCATTCTCATCGCGCTTGCCGATGATGGCCTCGACGGCCTTGTCGATGCCGCGCTTGAGGGCGGCGGGGTTGGCACCGGCGGCGACAGTCTTGACGCCTTCGCGGAAGATGGCCTGGGCCAGGACGGTGGCGGTGGTGGTGCCGTCGCCGGCGATGTCGGAGGTCTTGGAGGCGACTTCCTTGACGAGCTGGGCGCCGACGTTTTCGATCGGGTCGGAGAGCTCAATTTCCTTGGCGACGGTGACGCCGTCCTTGGTGATGGTGGGGGAACCGAACTTCTTCTCGATGACGACGTTGCGGCCCTTGGGACCGAGGGTCACCTTGACTGCGTTCGCCAGGACGTTGACGCCACGCAGGATGGCCTGACGCGAGTCCTCTCCGTGCAGAATCTGCTTTGCCATTGTGTTGTGCTCCGTCGCGGCGCTGTGGCCGCGGATGATGTGTTTTGAATCAGGGGCCAGGGTTTAGGGCCCAGGGCCCAGAAGGCGGTTGGCGTCACGGCTGAAGCCGTGACCTGCCGTATGTGCCGGGCGCGGAGGTTACTTGAGGATGCCGAGGACTTCTTCTTCGCGCATGATGAGGAACTCTTCGCCATCGAGCTTGATTTCAGTGCCCGAGTACTTGCCGAAGAGGATGGTGTCGCCGGCCTTGACGTCGAGCGGGAAGGTCTTGCCTTCGTCGTTGGACTTACCCTTGCCGACGGAGATCACCGAACCCTGCTGCGGCTTTTCCTTGGCCGAATCGGGGATGATGATGCCGAACGAGGTGGTCTGCTCGGACTCTTCCTTGCGCTTGACGAGGATACGGTCGTGAAGCGGCGTAAACGTGGTGGAAGCCATGTTTCGTAAGTCTCCTTATGACTTTTGCGGCTGAGTTTGCAGCTTTTGGGCTGAACTTTTGAGGGGAGCGCAGAGTTCCGGTTTGTGCCGGATCGCCGGCGGGCCAGGTGCTGGCACTCTCCCTTGCCGATTGCTACTCTAGGCCTTGGCAATCGAGCGTGTCAACTGCCAACGGAGAAATCTTAGTGAATTACGCTAAGGTTTCCGGGCGTTGTCCGGCGAACCGGATTCCAGGAGATCGGAGCAAGTCCGAACATCTCCTCAGCGGCTGAAGCCGAGTCGCAATCAGCCCACTTGTTGCGGGACTGAAGTCCCGCCCTGACAAAACCGAGTTTCAGAGGCTCCCTGGGCGCATGCAAGGCTAGGAATGGGCCATTTCGGAGCTGGCGGGGTACAATCTCTGCCATGCTGTCCGTGTTTCGCTCCCGCTATTTGCCTCTTGTCACCGCCGCTACGGCCGTCTTCGGCATGCTTTCCGCCTCCGCCCAGGAGCCTAGCCACGGGCGCAAGTACAAGCCGCTTCCGGCGACTGCCCACGTGGTGGTTACGGTGGAGAAGGGCTTCAACTCGAAGCCGCTGCCCAACGTTGCGGTGGTCTTCCATGCGGTGCGTGAGGGCCACGACGATGGCAACCTTGAGATCAAGACGGATCCCGATGGGCGCGCGGCGATCGACGTGCTGGAGGTGGGAAGCCACGTGACGCTGCAGGTGATTGCGCGCGGGTTTGCGACGTATTCCACGGATTTCGACCTGACCAGCGACTCCAAGGAGATGCTGGTGAAGATGCAGCGTCCTCGCGCGCAGGTTTCTGTGTATGAGGACAATGATGGGAAGAATGCCCAAGTGAAGCCGGGGACGCAGGAGCGGGTAATTCCGAAGTCGGCGCCGGCGGGCAGTGCTGCGCCGCCGGCGGCGACGCCTCCTCCTCCCGCAAGCTCTTCACCGACGTTATGGACCGCAGGCGGCGCCACGAGCACACCCCCTGCCGGAAACCCCCGTTGAGTCACGAACCTGGGGATCTTGCGGCGTCGAAGGCGCTGACCGGACAGCGGGTGCTGATCACGGGCGGAGCGAAGCGGATCGGGCGGACGATTGCGCTGGAGCTGGCCGCGGCCGGGGCGCAGGTTGCGATCACATATCGCGGGTCGAAGTTTGAGGCGGACCAGACGGTTTCGGATTTGATTGCCGAGGGCTCGGATGCGTTCGCGCTGCAGTGCGATGTGACCAACGAGGCCAGCATCAACACGGCGGTGGATGAGGCGGTGCAGCGGATGCATGGGCTGGACATCCTGATCAACAATGCCGGGGCGTTCGAGACAGCTCCACTGGAGAAGATTACGGCGGAGCAGTGGGACGCGATGTTCGCGACCAACACTCGCGGACCGTTCCTGGTGGCCAAGGCGGCGCATGGAGCGCTGGCGGCGGGGAGTGGGCGGATCGTGAACATCGGGTCGCTGGGCGGGCTGCATCCGTGGGCGACGCATGCGCACTACTGCACGTCGAAGGCGGCTCTGCATATGCTGTCGCAGACGATGGCGAAGGCGTGGGCTCCGGAGATCAGCGTGAACTGCGTGGCTCCGGGGATGATTGCGATGGGCGTGGTGGATGCGACCTATGAGCACCTAGCAGCGAGGACTCCGATGAAGCGCAATGGAACAGCGCAGGATGTGGCGGCGGCGGTGTTGTTCTTCGCGACGGCTCCGCATTTCATCACCGGGCAGCTGCTGGCGGTGGATGGCGGGCTGGCACTGTAGCCGTCAGATTAAGTACAGGTAAACGTGCCAGAGATTCGTGAGTTGCGGTAGTAAGATCTGCTTACTTTTCATTTGCAGGCGGCATCGTTGCCTGCCATCGGAGCGTTGCATGCGGTCAATGGTTCTTCTCATTGCTGGCGTGGTCCTCGCAGCGCCCGCTGTTCTTGTTTCACAGAACAAGTCGGCGAGTCCGGCTCCCACAGCGTTTGGAATGCTTTCCGGGGGCTCGTCCTGCGTGATCTTTGCGGAAGGTCATAAGACGAGCGGACGTTTCTATGGTGTCGCCGTCACCACAAAGACGGTGGGGAAGCTGACCCTGGTCGAGAGCTTGAATTACACGTTTGCGGAGAAAGAGGTCCCGGAGACGCAGGAGGAGATGAACCGGCTGCTGCAGATCGCCCAGAAAGACCACGTCAAGTTCGTCAAGATTCCAGAGAAGTATTCGCCTGACCTGCTGGATCAGGCTCGTGCCATGTGTCAATCGAGCCCGCAGTAATAACTGTGTTTGCGATGTTGCTCCGGCGATTGTGTGACCGGAGGAACTTTGGTGAGCGGCTCTCCGTAAGGAGAGGCATGCTGACAACGTCGCTGACTGGGTTTCTCCGTCTTGCGCTATGGATTGGGTTGGGTGTGGCGTCCTGGAGCCTGGGGGCCCAGGGGCAGGTCGCAGCTGCTACGCAGCCGCTGCGGTTTGAGATCGCGTCGATTCGATTGCATGGGCCTGCAGGGGACGAGCCGTCGGATCGCAGGGTATTGCCGGGCGGTCGTTTCGTGGCGAAGGTGACTACGGTGCGGACGCTGTTGCGGGTGGCTTTCCTTACCGATGACAGCCGGATGTCGGGCGCACCCAGCTGGGTGGACGACGAGACGTTCGACATCAGTGCGACCACGGCGGATCGCGCGGAGATTACGACGCCGGAGCAGTTTCAGCAGGTGATTCTGTCGCTGCTGGAGGAGCGCTTTCAGCTCAAGTTTCATCGTGAGCATGCGGAAGGCGCGGTGTACTGGCTGGAGGTGAACAAGCCTGGAAAGCTGGGGCCTGCGCTCAAGCCAAGCAGTGGGGACGCGCAGCCGAACATGAGTGTGAGCAGGACCGGCGCATTAGCGTCGATGAAGGTATCGAGGATGTCGATGGGGGACGTTGCCTCGGCGTTGCGGCGGCAGGCGGGGCGTCCGGTGGAGGACCACACCGACCTTACGGGTAAATTCGATTTCCAGATTCAATGGGCTCCGGATCAGACGGCTGACTCGGTGGAACCTTCGCTGTTCACGGTGCTGAAGGAACAGCTGGGGTTGAAGCTGCAGCCGGCGAAGGGGAGCCTCGAGACGCTGGTCATCGATCAGATTCAGAAGCCTTCGGAGAATTAGGGGAGTTTGGCAAAGTGCCCTCAGCGGCTAAAGCCGGATTGTATGTGCGTCGTTATTGTCACGGCTGAAGCCGTGACCTGCCGTTCGTGCCGGTTGACCATAAGCCGTGTGTGCCTGGTTGAGCGGAGAGTCTCACTGCTGTATGTGGAGTGTTGTTCGAGGTAGCGCACCGTAGCGAAGCAATCCAGGGAGGATATGCCGTGACGCAACGTATCGATGCCAAGGTAGCGGGATGGGCGTATCTCAGTTACATCGCGTTTGCGATGTCGAGCAGCGTATTGTTCGGGAAGGCGATGGGCGGGGGCGATATCTCGCAGCGGCTCTTGAGCCTGACCCACGCGATGGGATTGGCGCGCGTGACGGTGTTGATGGACCTGTTGCAGCCGGTTTGCGCACTCGTACTGGCGGTGACGCTGTATCAGCTGGTGAAAACGGTGAACCCTACCGTGGCGTTGCTGGCGATGGTCTTCCGCGTTGGTGAGGGGTTGCTGGGTTTTCTGCCGTTGCTCGGAAAGCTGGAGCTGCTGCAGCTGGCGAAGGCGATGGCAGCGGGCTCGGCACTGGAGCTGAGCGATCTCGCGCATGGGAATGAGGTGCTGCATCGGCCTGACGAGGTGTTCAGCGAGTTCTGCTTTGTGGTGGGAGGATTTTTGTTCGCGGCTTTGTTCCTTCAAGGGCGATTGATTCCGCGCTGGCTGGCATGGATCGGTGTGATCACGATTGGGGCGCAGCTGGGCTGTGTTCCGCTGCATATCGCGGGGATCATTCCTGGGTCGGTGGTGAACGGGATGTGGCTGCCGATTTTGCTGTATGAAGTGCCGCTGGGGATATGGCTGATTGCGAAGGGGACGGAGACACAGACAGTAGAGGGTACAGACAGTAGGCAGTAGAAGGAAGAGCAGACAACAGACAGTAGGAGCTGCTTGCTTCTTGGAGATCGCGGAGCCGCCTTAGAAAGGCCAAATCGAGCTCCGAGCTTTCCCTCAGCGGCTAAAGCCGCGCCGCGGACATTGCGCTTATGGCGGGACTGAAGTCCCGCCCTGACAAAACGGGGCCCGTCCAAACTCTGCAACCTGTCCAGACGCTCTAATGGGCTCGAAAGAGGCGCTTCCACCAGGGGCGGGTTTCGTCGTCTTCGTCGTCGAAGAGGCCGCGGGGTTCGGGTTGGGGAGGCAGGGGTTGGCCTTGCCAGACGGCCATGGGGTTGGTGAGGCAGAGTTGTTCGGCGTACTCTTCGCCGTGTTTGCGGGCGACCCAGTCGCGGGCGGCGGTCATGCGGGGCGCGCGGCGGATGGGGTCGTGAGCGTCGGTGGCGAGGAAGTGGACCCAGCGGTCGGCGAGGAGCTGGTGGGCCATCTTCTCGGCGGCCTTGCCCATTTCGCCGGTGACGGACTGGCAGGTGACCTGGCAGAGGAGGCCGGCGCGCATCCAGTCGCGGAGGCGTTCGGGGTCGCGCTGGAGGGTGGGGTTGCGCTCGGGATGGGTGAGGATGGGGGTCATGCCGGCATGGCGGAGGTCGTAGAGCGTCTCGCCGAGGGTGCGGGAGATGGCCATGTCGGGGAGCTCGATGAGGATGTACTCGGCATGGTTGATGGTGTACTTGCGCGGGTTCGCGAGGGCGTCTTCCACGTTGTCGTAGTTCATGTGGAAGTCGCAGCCGGTGGCCAGGGTGAGGGGAAGGCCTTCGGCAGCGAGGGCTTCGCGCAGGAGGGCGAGGCGCTCGGCGATGAGGGCGGGCTGGAAGGCGTATTTTCCGCTGGCGTGGGGGGTGCAGACGACGTGGGTGATGCCGTCGGCTACGGCGACCCGGGACATTTCGACGGAGACTTCGAGGTCCTTGGCTCCGTCATCCATCCCGAAGAGCAGGTGGTGGTGCAGGTCGACCATCGAGTTAAGCGTAACACCGTACAGCGTTTGGTTCCGGGTGTGCATCGAAGCCCAAAGAGAGCTCCGGTATCTTCAGCAGGTGGGACGTCGTATGATGAGAGGGAAACGCTGCTCGTCATCACGTCCCCGCGAAGAGTGCGGGACTCGGGCCCAGTTTGACTTCAAGTACTACAGGAAATCTATTCATGTCTGACGCAACGACTCAGAAGGCGAAGCCGCGTGTGCTGGTGGCTGACGACGAGCAGGTCATCGCCAACACCTTGGCTATCATCCTCAACCAGGCGGGCTTTGAGGCCCGTGCGGTGTACAGCGGCGAGAAGGCGCTCGAGGCTCTCGACGACTTTCAGCCGGACATGCTGATCTCGGACGTGATCATGACCGGGATGACCGGCATCGAAGCGGCGATCCAGACGCGGACCAAGCTGCCGAACTGCAAGATCCTGCTGTTCAGCGGCCAAGCCGCGACGGCCGACCTGCTGGAGCGGGCGCGGACGCAGGGCCACGAGTTCGAGATCCTGGCGAAGCCGGTGCATCCGACGGATTTGCTGGCGAAGCTGCGGGCATAAGAGAAGATTCGAGAAACGAGAGGCGAGATGCGAGGCCGGGGCGAAAGCCGGGGACTTGCATCTCGTTTTTTGTGCGTCGGGGCTGCGTTGGTGCTGGTCCCCGTGAGCTTGTGGCGCAGCGGAGAGGTTCTTTTGTAGAGGTATGAGGTTTTCAGGTCGTGGAGGATGACTCTGCGAGTCTTCCTCCACTGCAGCTACGAGGTGAAGCTGTCGCTGGCGAGGGTAAGACCATCGTTAGAGCGGGAGGCCGGCGTTCCGGCGGCGGAGTTCTTGGGCCTTGAGCTCGATGAGGTATTCGTAGATGGCGGCGAGCGTGGCGTAGGTGATGCCGGCGGAGCCATCGAGCACGGCGCCGCGGACGAACATCATGTAGATCCACTTGATGAGCGGGCGGCCGGGCAGGCGGTAGAAGATGGCCTTCTGGGCGACACGGCGTTCGTGGAAGTTCTTTGCGAAGAAAGCCTGGCGGAACGAGGCGGAGCTGCTGTCGGTGCGGTCGACGAGGAGCTGGGCTTCCATCGTCGAGTAGGTGTTGTGCTTGGCCACCCAGTGGCTGATGCCCTTGGAAAACGGGTGGTGGTCGAGGGGCGCGGCGAGGTTGGCGATGTCGCCTTCGACCTCGACGACCTCGTTGACCTCGCGAGTGTAGCGGGCGCGGCCTACGCGGAGCAGGCGGACGTAGAACGGCGTCATCTGGGCGTGCTTGAGCCATGTGCCCCAAAGGAAGTCGCGGCGGCGCATGCGGAAGCCGGCGATGTTGTCGGGAACGCTGGCGACAGCGCGCTGCATCTCGACGGCGAGCTCAGGGGTGACGCGCTCGTCGGCGTCGAGGACCATGACCCAGGGATGAGCGAAGGGCAGCGCGAGGCCGGCGTTGCGCTGCTTTGCGTAGCTATCGAAGGGACGGAGGGTGACCTTCGCGCCGCGGGCTGTGGCGATGTCGCGGGTGCGGTCAGTGGACTCGGAGTCGAGGATGTGGATGTCGTCGGACCAGGCTACGGAGTCGAGGCAGCCGGGCAGGTCCTGCTCTTCGTTGCGAGTGAGGATGAGGACGGAGAGGTCGCTCACGCGGCCGGAACTCCGGAGACTTCGGCTTCAGCGTAGGCGTCGACGGGAAGCGGGTTGCCGTTCTCGTCGATGGTGCGGCGGCGCTCGCGGATCGGGACGGCTGGATGGCCGCTGTAAACCGTCCAGGGTGCGAGGTCGCGGACGGCAACGGAGGCGAGGCCGAGGACTGCGCCTTCACCTACGGTGACGCCGGGAGCGACCGAGGCACGCGCGCAGATCCAGGCGTAGCGCTGGATGTGCATGCGGTAGGAGAGCAACGGGAAGGCAGGATCGTCGGCGTCGTGGGTGGCGCCGCAGAGATAGCAGCCCTGCGAGAGGATGACGTGGGAGTCGAGATGGATGGGCGAGGGGTTGTAGATCTCGACGCCGTCTCCGGCGGCAACGTGGTCCTCACAGATGAGGTTCCACGGGGCCCAGATCCTGGAGCTGGAATAGAAGTGGCAGTTGGGACCGAGTGTGGCTCCGAAGCAGCGCAGCAGGAAGGCGCGCCAACGGTGCATGGTGCGCGGAGACGGGCGATACAAGAGGAGCCAGATGATGTTCCAGATCAGCCGAACGAGGCGATTGACGAAGGAGAAGGATGGCCGGGTGTAGGCGTCTGCGTTGTTGAGGCCTTCCTGGGCGCGATAATCCGGAGCACGCTGCATCAGAGACTGCCCTCCGCGACTAAGGCTGACGGGGCCGGCGGTGCGAAGACACTGAGGATGGCCTGAGTGTTGCGAGGCATATCGAAGCGGTCCTGGAAGAGCTGTTGGGCGCGGGCACCCATGAGGTGGCGTTGATCCGGGGAGAGCTCGAGCCAGTGACGGAGGAGGCGCGAAACACCTTCGGGGGTGTCGGCTTCGACGAGTCCGGCGCCTGCGGCTGCGATCTCCGGCGCGATGTTGACGGGATGAGTGAGCAGCACCGGCCGACCGGCGGCCATAGCCTCCGCCACGGCCACGCCGAAGTTCTCCTGGTGAGAGGTCAGCACGAAGGCCTCGCAGGAGGCCAAAGCTCCGTACTTTGCATCACCGCGCAACATACCCGGCCAGTGTACGCGATGCGCGAAGGGTGTTTGTGCGAGGCGTTGGCGAAGGGACTCACCCCAGCCATCGGCCTCGGGGCCAGCAACGACGAGGTGCAGATGGGGATCGATTGCGGCTGGCCCTTGCGGAGCGGTGAAGGCGTCGAGCAGGAGGTCGCAGCCTTTCTTGGGGTCGATGCGGCCGAGGAAGAGGAGGAAGCGATGGCCGGCTGCAGACGGAACCGCAGCGGCGAAGGCGTCGCGCTGGGCTTCGCTGAAGGGTGGAGGAGCCTCGCAGCCGATAGGCGTCACCATGGGCTGCCAATGGGCAGGGAAGAAGGTTTGTTCTGCGAGCTCGCGCTCGGCGGTGGCGGTGAAGAGCACGCGGTGCGCTCCACGGAGGGTCCAGTACTCCTCCATGAGCCAATAGAGGAACTTCTTCAGGTGTTTGATGGGATGCGCGCGGCGGAAGTAGGGGTCGAGCATGCCGTGAGGGAAGACCACGTAGGGCACACGACCGCGGAGAGCGATCCGTGCGGCCACGCCTGTGTACTCCCAAAGGCCATGGACGATCACGCCATCGAAACGATCACGGTTGACGATGAGCCAGTCGCGCAAGGAGGGTGCGTGCCACTGCTTGTTTGCGGAGCCGAGGGCGTGCACGGGGAAGGGCAGTTCGTGGAGGAAGACGGCGAAGGGATCGTCGATCGTGGCGACCTCGGAGTGATAGCCCGGGGGAGCATGCTTGACGAGCATTCGAATCACCTCGGTAGGACCGCCTGCGGCCGGGTTCACCGTGCCGATGAGATGAAGAATGCGTGGCATGTTTCCGTTCCTGTCCAAAGACCGCGAGCGGTCTTGCAGCGTACAGCTCTAAGAAGGACCGCTGCAGTGGAGTTGGATGCACAAGACTGCGAACTCGAACACGGCTGTAATGGCCGATTTGTCTGGCGGCCAGCATAGCAGCGGAGGCGGTCCGTGCTGCCCTTGTTCTTGTCGCGACAAGAACTGTCTTTGGATTTGGGAATTAGGTCTTTGGATTGAGGGATGCGCCCGGCGGGATCACGTATGCAAGCGTCGAGTGGTGTAGGCGAGCGCTTCCCGCAATCCGGCCACGTCTTGTTCGAAGCTCCAGGCATGAATACGTTGGATGGCGGCATGGCCCATGCGGGCTGCCTTCCCAGGCTCGTGGAGGATATCGAAGAGAGCGTCGGAGAGTGCGGGGATGTCTCCGACAGGGAAGACGTCGCCTTCGACTCCGGGAGTGACGAGGTCGAAGCCGGAGCCGACGTCGGAGGAGACGACGACGGCGCAGCCCGCGGCCATGGCCTCGTTGACGATGAGGCCCCAGGGTTCATGGCGCGAGGGAAGGACGAAGACGTCGCTCATGGCGAACAAACCGGGTAACTGGGACTGGTTGCGGAAGCCAGCCAGGCGGACGTCGTGCAGGGCGTGGTCGCGGATGTAGGCTGCGAGAGCATTGCGCTCTTCGCCGTCGCCGACGATGACAAGGTACGGAGCGGTACCAGCGAGGCGCGGCAGGAGGCTTTCGTAGGCCTGGACCAGGTCGATGGCGCGTTTGCGCTCCTGTAGCTTGGAGGCGAAGAGGATGACGGGCCGGCCGGGGTCGAGGCCGAGTTCTTCGCGCGGCGGCACGCTTTCTGCAGTGCGGGCGGCGAACCAGGCGTTGTCGACAGCGTAGGGCATGAGGAACTGTGGGAACTCGACGCCGAAGTAGTGTTGCCAGTACTCACGATTGACGGTACCGATAGGCAGCGTGGCAGCGATGCCGTGGCTGAGAGTGCGCAGAAAGAGCTTCTTGAGTGCAAGCTTCCAGGAGCTGCGGGGGCGGTCGGCGAGCCATGACTCGGCGCGCAGGAGTACGGGGATGCCCAGTGCATTGGCGGCGAGGATACCGTGCAGCGCGTTGATGCTGGCGTAGCCGTGAACCCAGAGGGCGTCGAATGCAGGGGTGACACCGCTGCCGCGGAGGCGGCGGTAGATGCCGGCGCTGATGGGGTTGGTGGAGGAGACGGTTCCGCTGTCGCGGAGGCTGGGGAGGAACTCGTGGCGATAGCCTTCGAGCAAGGGGATGTCCCACTTGACCTCGACGCCGAAGCCTTCGTCTTTGTAGGAGCGTACGGAGAAGTCGGAGCCGAACAGGACGGTGAGGTCGATGTCCGGCTCGCGAGCGATGCGGCGCAGCAGCGGCGCCTGGTATTGAATAGGGTGGCTGACGAGGTACGCCAGCCGGACCCTGTCCTTCTGCGCTGTTTGAGTCATCGAGTGGTTCGATGCGTTTCGGGCTACTGCCGAATGATGGCAATGCTTGTGATGGCCAGGCTGACGGCACCGAGGAGAGCACCGAGCCCGCCCTGCTCGATGGCGACCTTGAGACCGCTCTGCGGCACGAAGACGATGTCGTTGGGTTGCAGGATCGGGTCGGGCGCTTTGCCGTTGAATGCTGCATCGATGTCCAGCTTGACGACGGTGCGCTTGTCGCCGATGGTGCGGATGATGCGAACGTCCTTCGGCTTGGCGTCGAAGATGATTCCCCCGCTTAGCGCGGTGGCCTGCATGAGGGTCAACGGGGAATAGGGGGTTAGATTGATGACGCCTGGGGCTTTGAACTGGCCCAACATGTAGACCACGCCGATGCGTGAGACCACGATGGTGTCGCCGGAGAAGATGGGGATGTTGGCAAGCGCGCTGTGCAGGGGATCGCTGCCGAGGTCGATGACGATGGGCTCCGGCACGCCGGGCCGATTGATGGTGATGACGTGGCTGGCGGTGACGGGAAGGCCGCCAGCACTGGATAGCACATCGAGCAGACGGCGGGAACCGACGATGGGCACGTTGCCGTGCATCTCGCCGATCATGGTGGCGGCTGCATTTGGTCCCGCAGTGACGACGAGCGTGACCGCAGGGTCACGGTACATGCCGGCCTGATCGAGAGCGTGAGCGATGCGCAGCTCGGCCTCGGAGACGGTGAGGCCGGCGAGCTTGATCTCTCCGATGAGCGGAAGCAGGAGGCTGCCGTCGGTTCCGATGCGACCGATGGGGGCGTACTCGGGCTGATTGAAGATGTGAACCTGGACGTCGTCGCCGGAGTTGAGCACCTGATCGTGCTCGGCGGGATAGAGCAGGGCGGGGTCGGTGGTGATCAGAGCGGGGCGGTTGACCTCGGGGCCGACGGTGCTTGAGGCCGGCCCATTGAACTGGGCGTGCGAGCGGCCGGCGGTGAGAACGAGGACCGCGGTGCAGAGGGTGAGGCGTGCGATGCGGGCGACGGAGCTGCCGGGGCGCATCGCTGGGCTGCTGGATGGCGTGCGCATTATTGTCCACCTCCTTCGTCACCGCGTTTGGAGCGGCGCTTGCCGGCCTTGGACTCCCAGCCGTCGTGCTCCACGCCCTGCGAGCCGTAGCCTGAGTAACCGTAGTAGCCGTAGTAGGAGTAGTACTCCGGAGAATTGAGGTCGACGGCGTTTAGCGCGATGCCGGCCAGCGGAGCCCCGGCGCGGATGAGGAGATCGCGGGCACGACGTACTGCCTGTTTGCCGCTCTTGCCGTGCCGGACGACCAGTACCACCGTGTCGACGTCGGGCGCGAGCACGATGCTGTCTGTGACGGAGAGCAGCGGCGGTGAGTCGATAACGATGTGGGTGTAGATGCCGCGGCACTGCTCGATGAGGTTGCGCATGACCTCGGAGCCGAGCATCTCGGTGGGGAATGGAGGCACAGGCCCACTGACGAGAACGTCGAGGTTCGGCAGCTCGGGGACGTGCTGCAGGGCCTGTTCCAGCGTGACGCTGCCGGTGAGGACCGAGCTGAGACCGAGCTTGCCGTTGAGGCCGAAGCGATGATGCACGGTGGGGCGGCGAAGATCGGCGTCGATCAGGAGGGTCCTGAACTCGCGCTGCGCCAGCACGGCGGCAAGATTGGTGGAGACGGTCGTCTTGCCTTCCGAGGGTGTGGAGCTGGTGACCAGGACGACCTTGGGTTCCTTGCCCGCCTTGGCCAGCAGCAGCGAAGTTCGCAGGCCCCGGAAGGATTCCGCGAACTGCGACTTGGGCGCGGCGAGGACGCCGATATTGCGCGCGACCAGACCGGTGGCGTTCTGCTCGGCGGAGGTGCGGCGGGTCTTGGGAATGACGGCGAGTGATGGCAAGCCGGTGATCCGCTCGATCTCCATCACATCGCGGAGGCCCGTATCGAGGCTGTCGAGGACGAAGGCCACGATGACGCCGAGGATGAGTGCGACGACGAGGTCGATGGAGATGATAGTGGAGCGGGGCTTGAGCGAGGGATAGATGGGCGCGACGGCGTTGTCGACGATCTCGATCTCAGTGGACTCGAGACCGGCTTCTACGGCGGCGGTGCGGAGGCGCTCCAGCAGGCCATCGTAGAGCTGACGATTGGTCTCATATTCGCGCTGCCGGAGGGTGTACTGCACCATCTGATCGCGGAGCTGGAAGGCGCTGGACTTCTCCGCCTCGAGAGCGCCGCGGGTCTGCTGCTCATTGGTGCGCGAAGCGATGTAGTTCTGCTTGGCCTGGGAGAGGACGCGGTCCTCTTCGCTGCGGATCTCCTGGGAGAGGGTGTCGATCTGGGCGCGGAGGGCGCGGATCTGGGGGTTCTTGTCCCCCATAGCGACGCTGAGCCTGGCGAGATCGGCCTTGGCGGTTTCCATCTGCGTGCGCAGCGTGGCAAGCTGCGAGGAGGTGGTTTCCCCGCTCTTGATGGGGTCAACGGAATCGTCGACCTGGCCGGGATCCATGCCGGAGAGAGTGTGGTAGCGAACCTCAGCCATGATGCGGGAGATCTGCGCCTCGCCGACGGCCTTGTTGAGGTCTTCGAGGTTTGTGGTGATCTCGTTGTGGGCGGGATCGAAACCAAGGATGCCGATCCGCTTTTGCAGATCGATCATCTGTTCCTGCGAGGTCTCGACTTCCTGTTTGAGGTCGCCGAGCTGAGTCGAGAGGAAGTCCGAGACGCGCTTCTGGGCTTCGGCGCTGGATTCCAGGCTGCGGAAGATGAATTCGCGGATGAGCTTGTTGACGATGTCGGCCGAGAGGTCGGCGCTGAAGGTCTGGCAGGTGATGTGGATCAGGTCGGTCTTGGGGACGACGGTGACGTTGACATCGCCCCTCAGGATGTTGAGCACCATCTGGCGGACGACGGGGTCTTCGAGGTTGCGGTGGGGCTGGACCTGCTTGGACTTCTGGGTGCCGAGGAACCACTTGTTATTGGCGAGATCGAGATCGCGGGCCACCGTGAGCAACAGGGTGTCACTCTTGAGGATGGCGGCCTGGGTCGGGAGGCGCGCCGAAGAGCTCTCGAATCCGGCGCCGCTGGTCGATGGGCCAATCTTGTATGCGTTGGATGCCCCACTGCGGATCTCGATGTTGCCGTAGGCCTCGAAGAGACGCGGCTGCGTGGCGCTCTGATAGAGCGCCACGGCGATGCCCAGGATGGCTGCCGCGAGGATCCAATACTTGCGTTTACGGAGGGTAAGCCAAGCGTCCGATAGGGTCGTATCGCCTGAAGCTTGATCCTGCATAGCCTGTGGCATGACGACATCGGGCTCACTCGCCTGGAAAGTCTGAGCGCGGACCGGAATCATTGCGTTCAGTGTACGCGATCCGGGCTGGCAAACGCTGCAACGACATCGCTTGAGAAGTTGACCAGAGCAAATCGGCACAGCGTCTGTGATAATGGCCATAGAAATCCATCCCTGCCACCGCAGGACACGCTCTAAGGGGAGCATCGACATGAAAGAGCCGATCCGGATAGCCGTCGTGGGCTCGGGATATGTGGGACTTGTAGCTGCTATCTGTTTTGCGGAGATGGGGCATGAGGTAATTTGCGTCGATAACGACGAACGCAAGGTCGCCGCCCTGCAGGGGGGCGACACGCTGATCCATGAGAATCACCTGCCGGAGTTGCTGGATCGCTATCGCAACCAGCGGGTGCGTTTTACGACCGACCTTGCCGAGGCCACACGCGTTTGCCAGGCAATCTTCATTGCGGTCGGAACACCGCAATCGGAGACAGGCGATGCTGACCTGTCGTACGTCGAGGCGGTAGCGAGCGAGATTGCGCGGCATATCGACAGCTACAAGGTGATCGTCGAGAAGAGCACGGTTCCGGTCTATACGAACGAGTGGATCCGGCGGGTGATCGAGCGCAATGGCGTTCGCCGCGATGCGTTCGACGTTGTGTCGAACCCGGAGTTCCTGCGCGAGGGCACGGCCGTCGAGGACTTCCTTCACCCGGACCGCATCGTGGTGGGAGCGGACTCCGAGCGGGCTGCGAAGCTGCTGAACAGGATCTATGAGCCGCTGACCGACGGCAGCTACTATGACAGCGCGACGGTGATTCCAGGCTGCTGTTCGCGGGAGAATCTTCCTCCGTTGCTGAATACCTCGACGAAGAGCGCGGAGATCATCAAGCACGCGTCGAATGCGTTCCTGGCGATGAAGATCAGTTTCATCAACGCGGTCTCGAACCTGTGCGAAGCGGCGGATGCGAACGTGGAGCAGGTGGCTCGGGGCATGGGTCTGGATTCGCGCATCGGGCCGAAGTTTCTGCGGCCGGGTATTGGTTACGGCGGCTCATGCTTCCCGAAGGATGTGGCGGCGTTCCGGTCGGTGGCGGACCAGATGGGCGTGGACTTCAACCTCCTGGCGGAGGTGGAGAAGATCAATGTGAACCAGAAGAAGCGCTTCCTCGCGAAGGTGCGGAGCGCGCTCTGGACGCTGCGCGGCAAGCGGCTCGCAGTGCTCGGGCTGGCGTTCAAGGGAGATACGGATGACATCCGCGAGAGCCCGGCGATCGACCTGGTGGAGATGCTGCTGGGCGAGGGGTGCGTGGTCGTGGCGTACGACCCGGCAGCGATGAAGCGCTCGCAGGCGGTGCTTCCACCCTCGGTGCAGATGCGCTATGCGGAGTCCGTGGATGATGCTGTGCGGGATGCGGACGCGGTGCTGGTGCTGACCGACTGGCGTGAGTTCGCAGAGATCGATCTGGAGCAGTTGCACAGCCTGTTGCGCTATCCGATCATGATCGATGGCCGCAACCTGTTCGATCCGGCGCAGATGGCGGAAGCCGGGTTCACGTACCTGAGCGTCGGTCGCGCGACGGTTACGCCGATACGCGAGACGGCAGTGGTCGGAGCCTGAACCAGGCCGGATGGGCCTTGACGGCCGGGAAGAAACCAACGAAACGAATGGCATCGCAGAACATTCTTGTAACCGGGGCGGCGGGTTTTCTAGGCTCGCACCTGGTCGACCTGTTGCTCGCCGAGGGAAACACGGTCCTTGGCGTCGATAATCTCTCTACCGGGCGGCTTGCGAACATCGCTCACCTGGAGCATGAGGCGCGCTTCGACTTCGAAGAGCACGATATCTGCGAGCCGTTTGATTTTGGGCGCGTGGACTACGTGTTCAACTTCGCGTCGCCGGCGAGCCCGGTGGATTACATGCGGCTGGGGGTCGAGACGCTGGACGTAGGCTCGACGGGCACGAAGAACTCGCTGGAGGTCGCACGCAAGTACGGAGCGGGTTACCTGCATGCGTCGACGTCGGAGTGCTACGGCGATCCGGAAGTTCATCCACAGGTGGAGACGTACTGGGGAAACGTGAACCCGGTGGGGCCGCGGTCGGTGTATGACGAGGCCAAGCGGTTTTCCGAGGCGCTGGTGACGGCGTACTTCCGCTACCACGGCGTGAATACGCACCTGGTGCGGATCTTCAACACGTATGGACCGCGGCTGCAGCCGAACGATGGCCGCGTGATCAGCAACCTGATGATGCAGGCGCTGCGGGGCGAGTCGTTGACGGTGTATGGCGATGGCTCGCAGACGCGGAGCTTCTGCTATGTGTCGGACCTGATCGACGGGATTGTGAAGCTGTCGAAGTCCGCCAAGCATGGGCCGGTGAATATCGGGAACCCGACGGAGTGGACGATCCTGGAGTGCGCGAAGGAGATTCAGTCGCTGATCGGATCTTCATGCGAGATCCTGTTCCAGCCGTTGCCGCAGGATGATCCCAAGCAGCGCCAGCCGGACATTACGCGTGCGCGCCAGCTGCTGGGCTGGGAGCCGAAGGTGAGTCTGGCGGAGGGGTTGGCGCTGTCGCTGGAGTATTTCAAGGAGTGTGTGGCGGAAGAGCAGTGAGCAGACGGTAGTGAATAGTGAGTAGTGAATAGTGAAGTAACACGAGAGCGGAGCCCTGGGGCTCCGCTCTCGCATTCTGTCTTACTATTCACTATTCACTGCCTCACTTCACTTGCCGTTGAGGGTTCCGGTGGTCTTCATCCTTGGATACCAGGTGAACTGGGCGGCGATGATGGAGTCGGACTGGGGGCCGGATTTCCAGATGGGGGCCTTCCAGCGTTCGTAGGTGTACCAGGCGTTGAGCTCGAGTTCGGGGCGGAGGCGCTTGACCACGTCGACGGTGAACTGGTTCTGGGTGGTGCCGCCGGGGATGAAGTCCTTGGGGGTTTTCTTGTTCAGGTACTCCAGCTGGATCCACTCGTTGCCGGAGAGGTGATAGGTGAGCCAGGCCTGGCCGCCTTTGGCTTCGCGGCCGATCCAGTCGCCGAGGATGTAGCCCTTGTTGGTGTAGCCCTGGAGTTGAATGACCTCCCAGTACTGGTGGGAGCCGTTGAGGCTGGCGAGCGTGGCGCCGTCGGTGCTGGTAGCTTCGACGCGGAAGTCAAGCTTAGGCAGACCGGGAAACTGCGAGAGGTAGATGCCGGGACGATAGGCAGCGCGGCGCGGCGCGCTGATGGGGAAGACGTCGTCGTGGGTCTCGGAGTCGGTGTAGAGCGTGAGGTAGTGGCTGAGGAAGGGCAGACGCCAGGAGAAATTGAAGGCGGTGAAGCGCGCGCCGGGATCCTGGCGTGAGTACTTCTCGCTGCCGGTGGTGTCGGAGGTGGAGAAGAAGCTGCGCAGGAAGGTGTGGAAGGTGACGGGTTCGTGACCCTTGCCTCCCCAAATGACGGAGCGCTGGAAACCGATCTCGAAGTCCTTGGTGGGGCGGAAGGAGATCATCTCCGAGTGGACCCAGGGATCGTTGGGGTCGGTGTGGCCTTTGAGCGAGCCGACGAAGAAGTCGTAGCGGATGGGGCCGATGAGCTTGGAGACCCAAGGGATGGTTAGCGGCTCGACGCGGTTGATGCGGAAGCTATAGATGTTCTCCGCGTTGTTGCTCCAGGCCATGGCTCCGCCCATGCCTGGCCCGAGCCAGGCGTCGGTCTTGCCGGCCGAGATTTCGTGTCCAGCGAAGTGGAAGGAGAGTGCGGCTTCCTGCAGGCGGAAGGGATTCTGCACGCCGGTGTTGCCGTAGGGGATGGTGGCCTGGGGGACGTTGAAGCCGCTGAAGGGGATCTCGTCGTTGGTGGAGAGCTGCTGGGCGAGCGGGAAGGAATAGCCGGAGTAGCCGGGAGCGTGCTGGAACTCGCCGCGCACGTAAAGCGAGAAGCGCCACCACTCGTTGACGCTGGAGAAGCCGGTGACGTTGTTGAAGCCGGTGGCGTAGGGGCGACCGTAGTCGTTATAGCGCGACTGGCCGAGGTGGAAGCTGTCGCGCAGCACCGGGCCGGCGATGCCCATCATGCGGGTGTAGTAGCTGTCGAAGCCGTAGACTGCGCCGCGGTCCTGGGAGTCGCGGGGCTCGTCGAGGAGAGTGTCCTGCAGCTTGGCGAGGATCTCGATGGCCTCGTCGTTGCCGCTGGAGAGGACGTCGTCCTCGGTCTTCTCGATCATGTGGAGCAGGCTGCGGCGGGTCCAGGGGCGCATGCCGATGAAGGCGGAGTCGAGGTAGCCCATGGAGTAGAGGCGCATGGCCATGGGGTAGATGGGGCTGTCGACGGGAATGTAGGTGGAGCCGAGCGCGTCCTTGATGGCGGCGGCGAAGGGGTCGTAGGGAGGCATGGCGGCAAAGACTTTGGGCTTGCCGTCGGCGTCCTGCTGCGGGGGCTCGGGCGCGGGTTGTTCGGGCACCGTCTGGACGGGAGGGCCAGAGGGGATCGGTGCTGGCGTGGTTGGTGCAGGGGCCGGCGGTGCTGGCTGCGGAATCACCACGGGCTGTGGGGCGGGCGGAGGATACGTGGGCTCGGCCGCGGGCGTCGCGGCCGGCATGGAGGGCATGCTGCTGGCGGGGGCTGGAGTGGCGGCCGGCATCGACGGCAGCTGCTGACCCGGAATCGGAATGGGGGTCTGCGGCTGCGGCTGGGTCTGGCTCTGGGAGAACGCCTGCGAGGGGAGGGTGAGCGTTGACAGCAGGCAAACTGCCTTCAGACTGAAACGAAGCCGCGACGGGGGCATATGCCCCTTAGTGTACCGGGGTGACATTCGACAAGTTTTCCTGCAGGGTTCGATGCTGAAAGGCGAGGTCGCGCCTAAGTGATTTGCAGGGCAAGGTTAGCGAGATTTCCGAGCCACCGCGGCCATGGGGATGTCGCGCACGCGCATGTAGTCCTCGAGGCGGGCGATGGGCTCTTCGGAGGGCTTGAGCTTGCTGGCGGAGCAGAGCGCCCAGACGAGGATAGGGCCGACGCCGAGGCGGACGTGGATCATCGACTCCTGCATGACGCGATAGAGGGCGACGGCGTCTTCGCCATCGACGGAGACGATGGGGATTTTGGTGCGGGCGGAGAGCTGTTCGGCAGCGGCCCAGCTGGGGGCAACGGGGTTGTTGCCGGTGGTGTCTGGCGCGGCCAGCGTGGCTAGTGAGTCGACGCAGACGACGATGAGAGCGAGCTCGGCGCGCATGGCGTAGTCGAGGGCTTCGGCCCAGCCGGGCTCGGAGATTGCAGCGGAGGCGGTGTCCGTGAAGACGACGGCGGCGCGGTCGAGCTTGGCGAGCTTGAATCCCTGGGCGACGCCGGCGGCGACAGCGATGCGATCGCGGGTGGGCTTCGCGGCGAGTGCGGGGGCTTTCCTTGCGGTCTTCTTCGGAGATTTTGCGGGGAGTGCGTCTTCGGCTCCGGGGGCGGTGGTGTAGTCGCCAGCCTCGAGATGCATTAGCGTCGCGGCCTTGAGGGCTTCGAGGCGTGGACCCTTGGTGGAGCGGCCTTCGAGCGCGCGGAGGCGCAGCATCAGGGCGCGAAGCTCCTGGAGCTTGCGATGGGGAAGCAGGGGATTCTCAGCCAAGTGTTCGATGTCCTTGCAGGGAGTACGCGTAAAAACTTGATCGCTCCGACAAGTATGCCGGAGCGATGCGTTTGCTTGCAGTTTTTTCTGCGCGTATGCGATGCGGAGGGTATGGGCTTGTGTTGCCTAGCGGCTGAAGCGGTCTTCTGCGTTCGTGCTGCCGTGCCATCGTGTGTCGCCGTGGAATACCCCACCCTTTCGCGAAGTGCGCGAAAGGATGGGCCACCCAATATTCGTTAGGCCTTGGCGGCGCTGGGAGCTTCGGCGGAGAGGCCTAGCTCGGCGAGGGCTTTCTCGGCGGACTTGGGCTTGATGACGCCTTCGCGGGCGAGCTTCGAGAGAGTGGCGGCGACGATGGACTCGGCGTCGACCTCGAAGTGGCGGCGCAGGTGGGCGCGGTTGTCGGAGCGGCCGAAGCCATCGGTGCCAAGCGAGAGCAGACGGCTGCCGAGCCACGGCGAGAGGGAGTCGGGCATGGACTTGATGTAGTCCGAGGCCGCGATGATGGGACCGGTGGTCTTGCCGATGGCTTCGACGAGGTACGGCACCTTCTCCTTCTGGGCGGGGTGCAGGCGGTTCCAGCGCTCGGTCTCAACGGCGTCGCGGCGAAGTTCGTTATAGCTGGTGACGCTCCAGACGTCGGCGGCGACGTTGTACTTTTCGGCGAGTATCTCCTGGGCGCGAAGGACCTCGTTGAGGATGGGGCCGGAGCCGAAGAGTTGGGCTTGGGCGGGCTTGTCCGATGCCTTGTACTTGTAGAGGCCGCGGAGGATGCCTTCGCGGATGGCCTCAATGTTTTCGGCTGCAGGCTGGACGTAGTCCTCGTTGTACATGGTGATGTAGTAGAAGGTGTCGGCCATCTTCTCGTACATCTCTTCGATGCCGTGCTGGATGATGACTGCCATCTCAAAGAGGTAGGCGGGGTCGTAGGTCTTGCAGGTGGGGATTGTGCCGGCGAGGACGTGGGAGTGGCCGTCTTGATGCTGTAATCCCTCGCCCAACATTGTTGTTCGGCCAGCAGTCCCGCCCATCAAGAAGCCCTTGCCGCGGGAGTCGGCGAAGGCCCAGGCCATGTCGCCGATGCGCTGGAAGCCGAACATAGAGTAGTAGAGATAGAAGGGCACCATGGGCACGCGGTAGTTGGTGTACGCTGTGCCCGCGGCGGTGAAGCTCGCCATGGAGCCGGCTTCGGTGATGCCTTCCTCGAGGATCTGTCCATTCTTCTTCTCGGAGTAGGAGAGGAAGACGTCGGAGTCATGGGGGACGTACTTCTGGCCTTCGGGGGCGTAGATGCCAACGGCCTTCATGACGGACTCGAAGCCGAAGGTGCGGCCTTCATCGGGAATGATGGGCACGATGTACTTGTTGATCCCTGAAGCAGGCTTGAGCATGCCATTGAGCATGTTCACGAAGCCCATGGTGGTGGAAGCGGCGCGGCCCTTGGAGCCGGCGAGCCACTCCTTGAAGAAGTCGAGGGTGGGCGCCTTGAAATCGAGCGGCTTGACTTCGCGCTTGGGCATGTAACCGCCGAGTTCGGCGCGGCGGGCATGCATGTAGGCCATGGCGTCGTCGGTCTCGGCGGGCTTGTAAAACTCGGCGGCGGCGATTTGTTCGGGGGTGAGCGGGATCTCGAAGCGCTCGGCGAAGGCTACGAGGTCCTTGTCGGCGAGCTTCTTTTCGGAGTGCGTGGCGTTGCGCGCCTGAGCGAAGGCGAGGCCGTAGCCTTTGACGGTGTGCGCGAGGATGACGGTGGGTCCGCCCTTGTGGTCGAGGGCGCGCTTGTAGGCGTTGTAGACCTTCGCGGAGTCGTGACCGCCGCGGTGCAGGCGGTAGAGCTGATCGTCGGTCTTGTCCTCGACGAGCTTGAGCAACTCGGGATACTTACCGAAGAAGTGCTCGCGGAGGTAGGCGCCGCCCTTGGCCTTGAAGGCCTGGTACTCGCCATCGACGCACTCTTCCATGCGCTTGAGCAGGAGGCCCTGGTGGTCGCGGGCGAAGAGCTCATCCCAGTCCGAGCCCCAGATGACCTTGATGACGTTCCAGTTGGCTCCGCGGAAGGTGGACTCGAGCTCATCGATGATGCGGGCGTTGCCGCGCACGGGGCCGTCGAGGCGCTGCAGGTTGCAGTTGACGACGAAGATGAGGTTGTCGAGCTTTTCGCGGGAGCCGAGGTTGATGGCGCCGAGGGTGTCGACCTCGTCCGTCTCGCCGTCCCCGAGGAAGCCCCAGACCTTGCGGTCGGTCTTCTCGATGAGGCCGCGGTTCTCGAGGTACTTCATGAAGCGGGCCTGGTAGATGGCATTGAGCGGGCCGATGCCCATGGAGACGGTGGGGAACTGCCAGAAATCCTTCATCAGCCAAGGGTGCGGATAGCTGGAGAGGCCAGGCTCGTCACGAAGCTCGTGGCGGAAGTTCTTGAGGTGCTGCTCGGAGAGTCGGCCTTCGAGGAAGGCGCGGGAGTAGACACCGGGCGAGGCGTGGCCCTGGAAGTAGATGAAGTCGCCGGGTTGGTCGCCGTAGCTGGCACGGAAGAAGTGGTTGAAGCCGACTTCGAGCAGCGTGGCCTGCGAGGAGTACGTGGAGATGTGGCCGCCGATGCCGGCATCGTACTTGTTCTGCTTGTGCACCATCGCCATGGCGTTCCAGCGGAGCAGGGACTCGACGCGGCGCTCGAGGGTTCGGTCACCGGGGTAGGGGACCTCGTCATGCTTGGGAATGGTGTTCAGGTAGGGCGTGACGGTGCTGCCGGTGGCCGGCACGCCGGCTTCGCGGGCGCGGGTGCGGAGGGCTTCGAGGAGCTTCGCGCCCTGTTCCCAGTCGTCGGCGACCACCTGGTCAAATGCCTCAATCCACTCCGCGACCTCGGCGGTGAGGTCCTTCTTTACTGCCTCGTCGAGTACTGCCATCGCTTATAACCCCTGTCGAGCCGACTTATATCCACTCTCTACGATAAATCCGTCTGCGGTCGTTGTCACACGTCACCGTGATGCGTGCGCGCCGGGGAGGGCGAGGGCTGTTCGCTATTCGGAACGGAGGGGGCAGGCGGGTACGAGTTCGCGTCCCTCAGGGGCTGAAGCCCCCTGCTTCGAGGCGCCTGGATGGCCCGGCTGAAGCCGGGCCCTGCCGTTCGTGCCGGGACGGACGAAGCAGGTCCCTCGGCTTCGCTCGGGATGACACATTTTTCCGATCGGGGGAAAAGCAGGTCCCTCGAGATTCGCTGCGCTCCGCTCGGGATGCACCTCTTCATCCGAGGTTTGGCGGGGAGACCCGATGCCGGAAAGCCCGGGTCCCCAAGTGCGAGGGACCCGGGGGCACCCAATTTCGGTTAGGTGGAGTAGTCGGCGTTGATGGAGACGTATTCATGGGTGAGGTCGCAGGTGACGAACTTGCAGGCTCCGGCGCCCATGCCGAAGTCGATGGCGATGGTGTAGTGGCGTGCGGACATGCGGTCGTGGGTGGCGGTCTCGTCCCATGCGGGGGAGCGGACGCCCTTGGCGAAGACTTCGAGGCCTCCGATGGAGATGGTGACGGTGGCGGGGTCGAAGGGGACGCCGGCCTTGCCGGCGGCGGCGAGGAGACGTCCCCAGTTGGGATCGCCGGAGGACCAGGCGGTCTTGACGAGCGGAGAGTTGGCGATGGACTTGGCCATGGTGGCGGCGGCTTCGTCGGAGCCGGCTCCGGTGAGCTCGAGGGTGACGACGTGGGTGACGCCTTCGCCGTCGTCGACGACCTGGTAGGCGAGGGAGTCGCAGACGCGCTGCAGGGCGCCGTCGAATTCGTGGGTGATGTTGGTATCGAGTGCGACCCAGCTGGCTCCGCTGGCGAGCAGCAGGACGGTGTCGTTGGTGCTCATGTCGCCGTCGACGGAGATGGCGTTGAAGCTCTTGGCGACAGCGTCGGAGAGCATCGTCTGAAGGAGCCCGGTGCTCGCAGCGATGTCCGTGAAGAGGTAGACGAGCATGGTCGCGTGGGGCGCGGCGTTGGCGAGTTTGGGCCCGATCATGCCGGCGCCTTTGCAGCAGCCCCAGATGCTGACGCGCTTGTCGTCGAGGGTGAAGGTCTCGCTGGCGATCTTGACCTTGGTGTCGGTGGTCATGATGGCGTGGGCGAAGGCGTCGGCGTGGCTGGGCGTGTTGCCGAGCGATGCGACGGCGGAGGGGATGGCGGCGAGGAGCTTGTCGATAGGCAGCGGGACGCCGATGATGCCGGTCGAGGAGGGGAAGACCTCGTCGAAGACGCAGCCGATGGCGTCGCCGACAGCCGCACAGGACTGCCGGCAGTGCTCGAGGCCGGGGTCGCCGGTGGCGCAGTTGGCGTTGCCGGCGTTGACCAGCACGGCGCGCATGTGGTGCTCGGTGGCCTTGAGGTGGCGCTGGCCGACGAGGATGGGCGCGGCGACGAACTGGTTGGAGGTGAACATCGCTGCGGCGACGGCTGGGGAGTCGGCGACGGCGAGGGCGACGTCAGGCTTGCCGGAGGCCTTGATGCCCGCGGTGGTAGCGCCCCAGCGGAAGCCGAGAGGGAGAGAGATGCTCGTGTTGCTCACGAAGGCGATTGTATCGAGGGAAGCTGGCAGATGCGCCAAAGCGACGTTGTCCTCCGGGGGAGAAGCAGGTTTCTCCACTTCGCGGGACGATGAAGCTGTCCCGCTCCGGTCGAAATGACACTTCGTTGGAGGCGGAATATGTGGATGCTGCCCAGAGGTTTCCGTCACTGTGTCGTGCAGTGGGGGCGGCGTATACTCTTTCGGTAACAGCGGGAGATTCTGAAAACATGAGCACAAACGGAAACGGCCACTCGAATGGCAACGGACATCACTCGAACGGCCACGTACCCGCGCAAGGGAACGACTATGCGGTTCCGCAGCCGCGCAGGGAGTGGATCGTCAAGCGCAAGGAAGAGGCGGCGCGTACGGGCGACTGGAACATGAGCCAGATGCACTTCGCGCGCAAGGGCCAGATCACCGAGGAGATGGCGTACGTTGCGCACAAGGAGAAGCTGGACGCTGAGTTCATCCGCGCCGAGATCGCCAAGGGCACGATGATCATCCCGGCGAACATCAATCACGTAGAGCTGGAGCCTATGGCGATCGGCGTGGGTTCGCTGTGCAAGATCAATGCGAACATCGGCAACTCGGCGCTGAGCTCGAATGTGGATGAAGAGCTGCGCAAGCTGCACACGGCGGTGCACTATGGCGCCGATACGGTGATGGATCTGTCCACGGGCGGGGATATCCCGATGATCCGCGAGGCGATCATCCGGCACTCGCCGGTACCCATTGGAACGGTCCCGCTGTATGAGGCGCTCTCGCGCGTCAAGCGGGTAGAGGATCTGAACATCGATCTGTACCTCGAGGTGATTGAGGAGCAGGCGCAGCAGGGTGTGGACTACTTCACCATCCATGCGGGCGTGCTGGTGCAGTACATCCCGATGGTGTCGAAGCGGATCACCGGGATCGTGAGCCGGGGTGGCGCGATCCTGGCGCAGTGGATGACGGCGCACCACAAGCAGAACTTCCTGTACGAGAACTTCGACCGCATCACCAAGATTCTTGCCAAGTACGACGTGAGCTATAGCCTGGGCGATGGTCTGCGGCCGGGCTCGGTGGCGGATGCGAGCGATGAGGCTCAGTTTGCCGAGCTGAAGACGCTGGGTGAGCTGACGCGGCAGGCATGGAAGGACGATGTGCAGGTGATGATCGAAGGCCCCGGCCATGTGCCGATGGACAAGATCAAGGAGCAGGTCGACAAGGAAGTGGAACTGTGCGACGGGGCTCCGTTCTACGTGCTGGGACCGCTGGTCACGGACATTGCTCCTGGCTATGACCACATCACGAGCGCGATTGGCGCGGCGATGATTGGATGGCACGGAGCGGCGATGCTGTGCTACGTGACGCCCAAGGAGCACCTGGGACTGCCGAACGAGAAGGATGTGAAGGACGGCATCATCGCGTACAAGATTGCGGCTCATGCGGCGGATATTGCGCGGCACAGGCCGGGTGCGCGCGATCGCGACGATGCGATCTCGCATGCTCGTTACACCTTCGACTGGGATGCGCAGTTTGCGCTGTCGCTGGATCCGGACACGGCTCGCAGCATGCACGATGAGACGCTGCCGGATGATTACTACAAGGAAGCGGCGTTCTGCTCAATGTGCGGACCGAAGTTCTGCTCGATGAACTGGTCGAGCAAGGTGGACAAGTACAACGAAGAGGTCCATGGGCTGAAGAAGCCGGAGCTGACGCAGATCATGACGGAGCAGATGGCTCTTAGGAGCTAGCAGAACAGCAGAATAGTTAAGAGCGGACCGGTCGCCTTGGGGCGGCCGGTTTGCTTTTGGGCATGCTGGTGTTCAGAAAGGCGGGTCTTTCGCCGCGCTCAGGATGACAACCTCTAACGGCATTGCCTGAGGAGTGATGGTTGGCTGTGAAAAAGCGGAAGCCCACGCTGTCGCGGCGTGGGCTTCGTGGTCACAGGAGTTGTCATTACCGGGTACGTATTCGCTGCAGGCTCCGCTGGTTTGATCGGAACACTGCTCCCTAAGGTTCCTCCACCAGGCTCCCCTGCCTGATGTTTTGTTGGGCTCACCCTGCCCGACTGGATAATCATCGCGCGGAGTGGAGGGTTTGCCTACGTCACAGTGGTGCTGTCTGGGGTAACTGAGTGCTGTTACCGCAGCGGCGACGCTAGACGGGCTGGGTGCAGAACTTGCAGCGCGTGGCCGCGACGGGGATATCGCCGAGGCACTGGGGACAGGACTTTGTGGCGGGCGGTTCGACCTTGGCGGGGGAGAATTTCTTGAGCAGGTACTGCATGGGCAGAACAATGCCGAAGTAGATGGCGCCGGCGTTGAGGATGAAGGCGATGACTGCGTTCAGGAAGAGACCAATGTGGACCTCTCCCGGGCAAGGCGTCTTGGAAGTTGCGTCACAGGCTTTGTCCAAGTGGTGCAGGACGGGAACGTGGATGATGAGGCTTGAGAAGTTCGGCGCGCCGATCAGCGCGGAGATGAGTGGCGTGATGACATCCGCCGTGAGCGAGGCGGTGATGGCGCCGAAGGCTGCACCGATGATGACGGCGACGGCGAGGTCCACCACGTTGCCGCGCAGAATAAAGTCACGAAATCCCTTGAGCATCAGCTGTAACCCCTAGCGTTCGTATTGCCGATTTTCGGCGAGTATATCCCAGGTTGGATGGCTGATTTGGGGTTGGTTCTGCCTGGAGAAGCGGTGCCGGGCGCGAATACCGTATTCTCGATGTCGTGCGTCCTACCACCATGCGTGTGCGTTTGCTTTCGTTCGGTCCGCTGCGAGCCAGCCTCCCAGAAGGAGGTGCGGTTCGTGAGTTGCCCCTCGGCGCGCGAGTGGTTGAGCTTCTTGACGGACTGACGGCGGATGGAACGCTGAAGGCGGAGGCGCTGCGGTCGGCGGCGATCGCGGTGAACCAGGAGTATGCGAAGCGCGATCAGGCGTTGGCCGATGGCGATGAGGTTGCGATTCTGCCTCCGGTGAGTGGAGGGAGTGACGACGAGGTTTCTGAGCGGAAGCCGACCGTGTATCTCACCCATGATGCTATCGACGTGAAGACGGTGACCGCGGGGCTGGTGGATGGGCCGGATGGTGCGGTGGTGATCTTCGATGGCGTGGTGCGGGATAACACTCGCGGCCGGAAGACGCTGTACCTGGACTACGAGGCCTATGAGGAGATGGCGTTGAAGCAGATGCACCTGCTGCGCGAGGAGGCCATCGAGCACTATGGCGCGCGGGATGCGGCGATTGTGCATCGGCTGGGGCGGATTGGGATTGGCGAGTCGAGCGTGATCATTGCGGTGACGTCGGCGCACAGGGCGCAGGCGTTTGCGGCGTGCCGGTTTGTCATCGATACGTTGAAGAAGACCGTCCCAATCTGGAAGAAAGAACAGTTTGCGGACGGTGCGGTGTGGGCCGATGGCGAGCCGTTTCCAGAGGAGATTGCAGGAGCTTCGTGAGGAGAGGTTGGTATTTCGGTTGCGCGCAGGCAGCGATTGTTCTTGCAGCGCTGTGTGTGGCGGGACGGGCGCAGACGACTTCCGGACAGCAGCCTCAGGAGCCGACTCGGGATGCTGCGCCGATTGTGCGGCGCACGCCTGAGATTCCGACGATCCCAACGATTCACGTGGAGACCCGGCTGGTGAACGTCGCGCTGAACGTGACGGATGAGCATGGCATGCCGGTTGCGGGGCTGACGAAGGACGACTTCGAGATGCTGGAAGACAACCAGGCAGTGAAGATCTCGATCTTCGACAAGGAGGCGGTGACACCGCTGGCGATTGTGATGACGGTGGACGCGAGCGGCAGCGTGAACATCGATGACAAGCTGGAACGGGATGCCGCGAAGGACTTTGTGCGGTTGATTTTGCGGACGCAGGACCGCATCGACCTGATGGGGTTCAGCGACCAGGTGGATGAGGTAGTTAGCTTCACCAATGATGCGAAGCGCGTGGAGTCGGGGCTCTCGCGGATCAGCAAAGGCGATGCGACGGCGCTGTATGATGCGATCTTTCTTGCGGGCCAGAGACTGGCGGAGACGTCGCAGGCCAATGGTGAGCGGAGGATCATCGTGGTGATCTCGGATGGTGAGAACACCACGCATCATGGGAGCTATCCGACGGCGCTGGAACAAGCGGAGCGCGCGGGCGCGATGGTGTATGCGCTGATCATTGTGCCGGTGGAGGCCGATGCGGGACGCGATACCGGCGGCGAACATGCGTTGATCCAGATGGCCAACGATACGGGTGGGAAGTACTACTACGTGAACGACAAGCATGACCTGGCGCCGGCGTTCGCGCATGTGTCGGATGACCTGCGGACGCAGTACACGCTGGGGTACTACGCTCCGCAGCGGGCGCTGAATCGCGAGGGACTGCGGCATATCACGGTGCGGATGAAGGATCCGGCGCTGCGAACGAAGTACACGCTGCGATACCGCACGGCGTACTACGCTCAGAAGTAGCTGAAAGCCAAAGGCCTGGAAATAGTTTCGAGACGGAGGCGCGGGATTGTGCATCCAAGAGGCAGATACAATGATACGTATGCCTCTCTTTCGTCGCCGCCAAAAAGGTGCGCCCACGGGCGAAACCGGACAGGAAGCCTTGTACCTGAAGTCGCTCTCCGACCGCCAGGTGCAGGTTGCCGTGAAGCTGCGCGATGGCGAGATTGTGTCGGGCTGGATCGAGTATTTCGACGACAGCATGCTGCGCCTGACACGCGAGGGCCGGCCGAACCTGTTCATCTACAAGACGCAGATCCGCACGATCACCGAAGGCAATGCTACGACGGCGAGACGGAGCGGGAACAGAGCCGAGTAGCAGCGCTACGCGCTAGCGCGCGGACTCGCTTCGCTTGTCCTACCGGTAGCGCTTCGCGTTAGCGCGCTGAGGCGCGTTAGCGGCGATCGAGGCGGCCTTGGTGTTCTTCCTAACGCGCATAAAGCGCTATCCCGAAGGGCTAACGGGCGAAGCCCGCTAACGCGCAGCGCTACACTACTTCTGTGCCCGAACTTGTCTCTATCGCTGAGTCCATTGCGCGTGAAGCTGGAGCTTTGCTGCGCGACTACTATCACCGCGGCGTTCGCACGGAGTACAAGGGCGACGTCGATTTGGTTACGGAGGCGGATCGCGCCAGCGAAGCGCTGATCGTCGAGCGGCTGCGTGAGGCACTGCCTTCGCATGGGATCTACGGCGAAGAGGGCACGCGGCATGCGCTCGATGCCGAGTACCGCTGGTACGTCGACCCGCTGGATGGAACGACGAACTTTGCGCATACGTTCCCGGTGTTTGGGGTGGTGCTGGGGTGCGAGCATCGGGCGAAGAATCTGCCTGCGGACCAGGACGGGCAGATGGTAGCGGGTGTGATCTATGACCCGCTACGCGATGAGCTGTTTGCGGCAGAGCGTGGTGGCGGGGCGCGGTTGAACAATCGGCCGATCCATGTGTCGTCGGTGGCGTCGCTGGGCGAGTCGCTGACGGGCACGGGGTTCCCGAGCCGGAAGCGGCATGGGTCGCCGAATGTGCACTTCTACCACGAGTTCACGCTGCGATCGCATGGGGTGCGGCGGGCGGGGTCGGCGGCGCTAGACCTGGCATGCGTGGCGAGCGGAAGGCTCGACGGCTTCTGGGAGTTCAAGCTGAACCCCTGGGATACGTCGGCGGGCGTGCTGCTGGTGGAAGAGGCGGGCGGCAAGATTACTCACTTCGACGGCGGGCCGTTCACGCTGGACAGCCGGGAGGTGCTGGCGACGAATGGGCTGATCCATGACGAGATGGTGGCGCTGTTCAAGGATTTGTTTGCGGGGAGGGATTTGTCGACGCCGACGAGCCCGAAGGAGTATGCGGAGCTGCAGGTGAAGGGGCTGGCGTAAGGGGTCATCACAAATGACTCTTCGTCTTCGCCGCAGTGCGCGCGTGTTTCTCTTCGATGAGCGTGGTGATCTGTTGCTGATCCGGTTCGTGGCGCAGCGGCCGGATGGGCTGTACACCTGCTGGGTGACGCCGGGAGGCGAGGTCGAGCAGGGGGAGCTGGATAGGGATGCAGCAGAGCGGGAGTTGTTTGAGGAGCTAGGGATTCGGCCGCAGCTTGTGGGGCCGGTGCATGAGGAGTCGGGTGGGGAATATTTCCATCTGGGCGAGACGGTGCGGAACCATGATGTGTTCTTCGCTGCGCGGTGTGGGCGCGAGGAACCGGTGCTGGCGGGCGTGACGGCGGATGAGATCGCGCTGATGCGCGAGGCTCGATGGTGGCCGCTGGCGGAGCTGGAGCATGCGGCGGAGCCTGTGTTTCCACCGCGGTGTGCGCAGCTGGCGCGGCGGATTTGGAAAGCGCCCGCGATGGGCAACGACGCCTGTTGAAGGCGGGAGATCGTTCCCTGAAGGCGCAGGCTCCTGTGACGCAGTGGACAGAACAGCAGGTTTCTCCGCTGCGCCGGACGATGAAGCCGTCCGGCTCCGGTCGAAATGACACCTACTTCTACGCAACGCCGTCCGCAACAGTCCGAGTTCCGTAGCGAAAAACGGGTGTTTCGTCTGTGATCCGGTCACTAGACGTGCGAAGGTTTCTTGCTAGAATCGTAGCGACCTCGCAACCCGACCTCGTAGATTTGGCCGTCGAGGCGATGGACTTTCAAGGAGATTGAATAGATGGCGTATGTGATCGCAGAACCCTGTATCGGCACCAAGGATCGCGCGTGTGTAGACGCTTGCCCCGTGGATTGCATTCATCCCAAGGCTGACGAGGCGGGTTCGGACACCGCGGATCAGCTCTTCATCGACCCGGTCGAGTGCATCGACTGCGGCGCGTGCGTTCCCGTGTGCCCGGTGTCGGCGATCTATGCCGGCGACGATCTTCCGGAGAAGTGGGAAGAGTTCAAGGACAAGAACGCGGCTCACTTCGGCCGCTAGGCTTCGGCGAGTTTCTGGACGGGTGCGACGCGCGGCTTCGGCTGCGCGTTTGCCTTTGCGGTCGTGAAAGGCGGATGAAATTGCTGCAGCGGTGGAGGCTGTGGACGTTCGCGAGCGGCACGCTGCTGTGTGGGTGGAAAGCGATGAGACTGCGGGGCCAGGTGGGCGCCGGGATCGCTACGAAATCTGCGTGATGCGATACACACGGAGTACTTTCGTTTATGGATTTCACTGGCACTTTCGCCCCCAGCGCTTTAGGATGAGGCCACCAGCAACTAAACCAGGGCCCGCAACACCTTACCTGAAGGGACTATCCGATGACAGCCTTCTTCTGGTGCATTGCTATCGCAGTTGTGGTTTGGGTTGGATCGATCCTGGCTCTTCTGAGCATCGCCTTCTGGGAGACCCTCAGCGAGAGGCGGCGTAAGGGCGCGGTATCAGAGCCGGATCTCATTCACCCCTCCGCAGGCCGTTTTGGCCCAAGAATGGTGGGCGGACGGTTGAAGCAGGACTCCGCGGCGTAGGCGAATCGGTCTGGGGGACCGATTCTTGACTCGCTATGCGGTTAGCCATTGCAGGGCGTTTGCCAGGAATCGTTGTTGCATCACGGGGTGCATGGGCGGCACGCGGTGGAAGAGCACCTTGCCCTTGCCAAGCTTGGTGGTGAAGGTGCCTGCGCCGACTTTGCGGTCGTGGTCGCGGGAGTAGCCGACGACGACCTCGACCTCGGGGCCGTTGGGAGCTTTCTCAACGAGCAAGCCGTTTGATTGGCGTCCCGGCGTTTGATAGAAACCGCCCATGGCGGCGTTGACAGGCATGCCTGCGAAGAGTGCGTGCTCGCGCACGAAGTACCAGTTGCCCATCCATGGGGCGCGGAAGTCGCCGACAGCACCGTTGTAGGTGAAGGCTCCGGAGGCGGAGAGCTCGCGGGCGAGGCCTTCGCTGAGGGTGTCAGACTGCGGGATGGCGAGTAGCGGCGTGCCATTGCGTACTGCGTCGAGGATTCCGGGAGCGAAACTGCCTAGCTTCGTCGGCTCGGGGACTTCGCCGGGCTCAGGTGCGTGGCCCGGTTTCATCGTGGGCATGGACTCGCCGGTGGTTTCGCCGATGTTCGCGTCCATCTTCGTGTGGGAGGTGATGCCGGCGGTGATGATGAGGTCGAAGCCGTTTCCGGACCTGTAGTCGTTTATGACGAAGCATTTTCCGGCGAGAGCGGATTCTAGTTGCTGGCGGAGTGCCGGCGTGATACCAACAACTCCAATACGACCGCCGACTTCGCAGTCAGTCTTTGCGTAGGGAGTTGCGGTTGACCATAGCTCCTTCGTCTGCGTGGCCGACGGCACGGAGCTTATCGCGAACTTGAAGCGGTAGAGGCCTTCTTCTGTTAGGGCTGGTGTTTCGAAGGCTTCTTTGAGGAGGTAGCTGAAGATGTCGGGATGCTGCTGCGGGACGGGCAGCGAGATGAGCTGCTGGCGCTTGCCGCTGGGCGTGATCATCGTGAAGGTCAGCGTGCCTGTTGCGGACTTCGACGTGTCGTTGGCGAGGAAGAGATCGAAGGTTGCGGGCTGGCCTCGTTCGATGACCAGGGAGCGCTGCTTGGCGATGGGGCGGATGGGCAGTAGCGAGCCGCGGATAAGCTCGGGGTCGGACTTGAAGTTGCGCAGGTTGTCGACGATGCCGGAGTGGTTCTCGATGGCGGTCGATTCCCAGCCGGAGATGGCGGCGAAGTCCAGCTCGTCGCTGATGCGGGCGTTCTCCATGTAGTTCTGCCAGGACTCATAGCAGGTGCGGCCGACGGTTTTGAAGACGGCTTCGCTGGTGGGGAAGGCCTTGCGGAAGTTCCAGCGGTCTAGGAAGCGTTCGTAGCCGGCGATGATCTCTTCGTGGTCAGCAAGGTCATAGCTGGTTCCGGAAATGCTGGGACCTTTGCCGTTGCTGCCGTACTTCGCATACGTGGTCTCGATCTGGTGGACCATCAGGTTGTGGATGTCGGGGCGGGCGCAGCCTTCCATCTCGCCGAACTCGGTGAGGACGTCTTTGTAGGGCGCGCGGTAGGTGTATTCCGTGGGCGACTTGTAGAACTGGTCGTACCATTGATCGCCTGCGCCCTGATGGTTGTTCCACCAGGCACCGGCCTTCTCTTCGTCGCTGCGATGCAGCTTGCCAGGGACGAGATTCGAGATGCCAGATGCGAGATGCGAGGACGGGCCTTCGCCGGCATGGAGTTCATCGGAAGGGCCATCTAACGTCCACGGCTCGTACCAGGCTTGCGCCGCGCCGCGCTCCACGAAGCCATCGTTGAGGACGACGCAGCGTGATGGGTCTTCGTCGTGCATGGCCTTGAGGATGGCGAGCGTGGCGGGGTTCTTGAGGTCCGCGCCGATCTCGTTCTGCAGGCAGTACTCGATGACGGAGGGGTGCGAGCGGAAGGCCTTCACCATCTCGACGCACTTGACGAACATGAAGCGCTGGGCGAAGAGATCGGCTTCGCTGGTGGGCTTCTCCATGACGATCCCGGCGGCATTGGCTGCGGTCTTGGCAGGTAGCTTGCCGATGGCCATCTTGCCCGCGCCGGGCTCCATGTAGCGTAGGACGCCGAGTTCGTCGTGCTTGCGCAGTACATCTTCCTTGGCAAGGTTGCGATGGAAGTTGAGGCAGTTGAGTCCGAGCGCCTGCGCGGCGCGGACTTCTTTCTCGGCGAGTTCGGGCACGGGGAACATGCCGTTGAGTCCCCAGAAGCCCCAGGAGATGGAGGTGTAGATGCGGATGCGGCGGTTGTTGAGCCGGAACATGGCGTCGGTGCCGATGCCGGGTGTCGTGAAGCTGCGGAAGCCGAAGGCTATGGTGCGGGTGTCGTTCCGACCGTTCGCCCTCATGTTTTCGGCAGTTACCTTTAAGCGATACAGACGCGGAGAGTCGACGCTCCATAACTCCGCTTCCACGAAAGTGATTTCGCTCGTTTCGAAGAAATTGCTGGTCCCGAAGCTCCTCATCAGCCCGCCATAATGCCCCTGCCCACCTTGCTGCACAACGTCGTAATTGGTGGATTGGAATGTTGGCTTACCATCCTCGCCGATCTTTGGGAGCCAGCCTCCAAGGGACGTCCCGGTTCGCGGATCGATGAGCTCCCATCGAATCGCATTGCTGCCGCCTGCATCTTCGGCCTCGATGTGCGCATACAGAATGATCTTGCGCGGGTTTGGCGTGTTGAGCACCCAGGCGTCGAGGATCCGCATTTCGTGCTCGTGTGCGCTGATTGTGATGCCGCGATCCAGTGCGCCGAAGCCGTGGGAGCGATAGAGGCTGACCTTGCCCCACTTGGCATTGAGGCCGTCGACCCAGTCGAAGCGGCCGAAGGGATTGGTGATGCGGATGGCGAGTTGGTTCTCTCCGCCGGGCTTCGCTGCCGCGGTAAGGTCGGCTTCGAAGGGAAGCTCTTCCATGATGGAGTAGCCGCAGAGCTTGTTGTTGAGATAGACCTCGGCCCGGAGGTGGGCTCCACGGATGTGGAGGAAGATTCGTTTGCCCTGCATCGATGCGGGGATGTCGATGGCCCGGTAGAACCAGCTCACACCGAAGTAGGCGCCGTTCTGCGGGATGTCGTCATCGGCGGGTGCGCCCGCGGGTGCCTTGGCATAGCGATACTCTTCGGGCGTGTAGGGGCGGGGTTTGCCATCTGTTCCAGCGCCGTACCTTCCCCAGAAGTGCTGCTCGACGGAGGTGGGGAGCATGACTTCGAGGCCGGCGGAGGGCGTAAGGACGCTCCAGCCACCGGTGGGCTCGTTGACGGGCAGGGGATGGCCTTTGCCGCAGATCTTGCCGTCTATCCAACTGACGTCCTCGGGGAGGAAGATGTCGTCGGTCTCCCAGTGGGCCTTCGAATCGATCCAGAGATGCCAGCCTTCGTCGGGGATGAGCGTACCGTTCTCCGGCCATGCGAAGGGATGTGGCTTCGCCTTGGGCTCTGCGAGCGAAGACGTGGGCAGATAGGGAGCGGAGGCACCGAGGGCCATCGTCTTGAGTACATTCCGGCGGGAGATCGCGCGGGGGAAGGACATCGTGCACACCTTTGCAGAGAGCGGAGCTGGTTGGGTTTCGTCGCGCGTGCTGCGCGACCTTAGGCGACGTTGCCAACATACCATTCCGGGCTGTTGGGTTAGGTCGAGGAGCCGCGTCGCTTCGTCATGGAGTTCCGGGTGTGATTGACGGCATGACAAGACAACAAGGGCGAGACCATTGGCCTCGCCCTTGTTGTCTCGTCAGAAAGACTGCCGATTATGCCTGCCAGCCGCCGCCCAGTGCCTGGTAGAGCTGTACGAGCGAGAGTGCCTCGGCCTGCTCGGCGCTAATCAGGTTGAGCTGCGCGGTGAAGAGGTTGCTGTCGTTGGTCAGCACCTCGAGGTAGCTGGATGCGCCGCCCTGGTAGCGGATGCGAGCGAGGCGGGTGGCATCCTGTGCGGAGGCTACGAGCTTCTGCTGCTGCTCGCGTGCCGCGCGCGTTTTGTTGACCGCAATGAGGGCGTTCGAGACATCGCGGAAGGCGCCGAGGATGGTCTTCTGATAGGTGAGGACCATCTCCTCCTTCTGCTGCTTGGAGAGGTCGTATTGTCCGCGCAGCTTGCCGCCCTCGAAGATGGGCTGTGCGATCTGGCCGATTCCGTAGACGGTGTGGCCGCCGGGATCGAAGAGGTCGCCCCAGTCGCTGCCGCCGAGTCCTGCGGAAGCGGTGATGCTGAGCTGCGGGAAGAACTGAGCGCGGGCGACGCCGACCTGCGCGTTCGCGGCCATCAGCTGAGCTTCGGCCTCCTGGATGTCCGGACGGCGCTCGAGCAGCTGCGATGGCACGCCAACGGGGAGATCCTGCGGCACGGGAGCGAGCGCTGCGGTGTCCGTGTGGGTCACGGGGCCGGGCGTCTGTCCCAGGAGGACGCGCATGGCGTTCTCCTGCTGCTGGATCTGCTCTTCGATTGCGGGGATTTGCGACTGCGCGGTGTAGAGCAGTTGCTCGGCCTGGCGAACATCGCTGAGCGGAGCGTTGCCTCCGGTCTGCAGCGTGTTGGTGAGGTCGAGCGAGTCTTGCCGGGCCTTGACGGTGGACCTCGCGACGGCGAGCTGCTCATCGAGCGAACGCAGCGTGAGGTAGGTGGTGGCCACCTGGCTCACGAGCGTCATACGCACGGCGCGGCGAGCCCACTCCTGCGAGAGCATCTGGTCGCGTGCGGCTTCGGTCTGCTTGCGGTATAGGCCCCAGAAGTCGGGCGTCCACGAGGCTGCGAAGCCGAAGCTGCCGGCGGCGAGCGGGTTCGAGCCGAGCGTGCTGGAGAGCGAGTTGGGAAGCTCCGCGCCAAGACCGCTGGCGGAGCCGCTGAGCGTGGGCAGTCCCGCTGCGCGCGTGATCTTTACCTGCGACTGCGCTTCGAGCACCTTCTGTGCCGCGATGCGGAGATCGTAGTTGTTGACCAGGGCCTGGCGGATGAGGTCCTGCAGTTCGGGCTCGTGGAAGACCGAGCTCCACTGCTGATCACCCAGCGAGTCCTTGGCGTCGCTGGCGATCTGCGCCTCGTCCGCGCCGCGGAACGCCGGCGGGGCCGGAGCGACGGGACGCGTGTACTTGGGGCCGACGTTGCATCCCGTGGCCGTAAGCGTGGCGATGAGCGCGAGGCTGATCGCCGCGTTGCGGAGGGCGTGAGTGGTGTTCATCTGTGAGATCAAGCGTGACCTCCTTCCGAGCCGGAAGGCTGGTGGATTCCCGCAGCTTTGCCAGCCGCAACGGGGTCTAAGTCGTGTTCTGAATCCATCGTGGTGCCTTTGCCGCCCCTGCTGAAGCGGTGAGAGATGTACTCGACCACCGAAAAGGTGACGGGCACCATGAGGATGCCGAGGACGGAGGCAAGCAGCATACCGCCGATGACGACGGTGCCAAGGATCTGGCGTGAGGCGGCACCTGAGCCGCTCGCGGTCCACAACGGCAAGCAACCGAAGATGAAGGCGAAGGCCGTCATCAGGATGGGCCGGAAGCGGAGCCGGGCGGCTTCGAGCGCCGACTGTGCGATGGGTTTGCCGGACTTGTAGTTGGTCACGGCAAACTCAACGATGAGGATGGCGTTCTTCGCCGAAAGACCGATCAGCATGATGAGGCCGATGGTGGCGAAGATGTCATTCTCGAGCGAGCGCGACCACAACGCGATGTAGGCGCCAAGGATGGCGACCGGTGTGGAGAGCAGAACGCTGAACGGCAGCGACCAGCTCTCGTACAGCGCGGCGAGGATGAGGAAGACGAAGATCAGCGAGAGTCCGAAGACTGCCCACGTGGGCACGCCCTTCTCGGCCTGCTGCTCCTGGTAGCTCATGCCGTTGTAGTCGTAGCCCATGCCTTCGGGCATCGACTTCGCGAAGACCTCTTCGAGAGCGTGTCGAACCTGTCCCGAGCTGTATCCCGGAGCTCCGGAGATATTCAACTGCGCGGCGGGGTACTCGTTGAAGTGAAGGATGAACTCCGGTCCGTTGATCTTCTTCACGTGGACCAGCGACGCCAGAGGTACCTGGCTTCCATTCGCGCTGCGGACGTAGAACTGATTGATGTTGTCGATCTTCGTGCGCGAGCTGCCTTCAGCTTCCACATACGTCTGCCACTGGCGGCCGAAGCGGTTGAAGTAGTTCACCAGGTAGCCACCCATGAAGGTGGACATGGTGTTGTAGATGCTGCCGAGATCGACCTGCTGCTCGATGGCCTTCTCCTTGTCCACATCCGCATAGAGCTGCGGAACTGCGGGCAGGTAGGAGGGAATCGAAGCGGCGATTTCGGGTCGATTCTTCAGCGCGCCGAGATAGGCGTAGAGGTTCTTGGTAAGGAACGTCGGATCGTCGTTGCCGGAGCGGTCTTCGACGATCATGGTGACGCCGCCCGAAGTTCCGATGCCAGGGATCGATGGTGGTGGGAAGCTGAAGGCAAGTGCCGCAGGATTTCCCATCAGCTTCATCGAGACAGCCTTCTGGATAGCGCCGATCTGCTCTTCCTTGGACTTGCGCTGATCCCATGGCTTCAGGGTCACGAAGAAGAAGGCCGTATTGGTGCTCTGCGTCTGCGTGAGCAGGCTGAAGCCGTTGACCTGGACGACGCTCTGGATGCCGGGCGTTGCGAGCAATGCTTTGGTGGCCTGCAGGCCGGCTTCGTCGGTGCGCTGGAGGCTCGAGGCATCGGGAAGCTGCATTGCCGCGAAGATGTAACCCTGGTCCTCCGATGGGATGAAGCCCGTGGGAAGGCGCGTGCCCATGAAGACTGCCGCACCCGCGATGATGGCGAGCGCGATCATGGTCAGCGTGGACTTATGGATGAGCACGTTGGAGGTGCTCACATACTTATCCGTGGTGCGGCTGAAGACGCGGTTGAACCAGTTGAAGAAGCGGCCGAGGAGACCCGGCTTCGCGTCCTTGTCCTTGGGCTTGAGCAGCAGCGCGGAGAGTGCCGGCGAGAGCGTCAGCGCGTTGAACGCGGAGATGAGCACGCTGATCGCGATGGTGACCGCGAACTGCTGGTACAGCCGGCCGGTGATGCCGGGGATGGCGGCGGTGGGGATGAACACTGCCGCGAGGATGAGTGCGATGGCGACGACCGGGCCGCCGACCTCTTCCATTGCCTTGATGGAGGCATCGGTGGGGCTCATGCCTTCATCGATATGGTGCTCGACGGCTTCGACCACGATGATGGCGTCATCGACGACGAGGCCGATGGCGAGCACGAGACCGAAGAGCGACAACGTGTTGATGCTGAAGCCGAGCAACGGGAAGAGGACGAAGGTTCCGATGAGCGAAACCGGTACGGCCAGCAGCGGAATCAGCGTGGCGCGCCAGCCCTGGAGGAAGATGTATACGACCAGCACGACGAGCGCGAGCGCGATGAACAGCGTCAGCACGATCTCATGGATACCGGCGCTGACGGCCAACGTGGTGTCCAGAGGAACGTCGTACTTCATGCTCGCAGGGAAGCGCTTGGTGAGCTCATCCATGCGGGCGCGTACGGCCGCGGCGACCTGCACGGCGTTCGATCCGGGAAGCTGGTAGATGGCCAGCATGCCGGCAGGCTCGCCGTTGAAGCGCGCGTTGAGCGAGTAGATCTGCTCGCCGAGCTCAATGCGGGCGACATCGTGCAGGTGCAGCACCGAACCGTCGGGGTTTGCACGGATGACGATGTTGGAGAACTCCTCCGGCTGCACGAGACGGCCCTGCGTGCGGACCGTGTAGGTGAACTCCTGGCCGTTGGGTACGGGCTCGCCACCGATCTGGCCGGCGGGGTTCACGTTGTTCTGTGTGCTAAGGGCAGAGATAACGTCGGTGGCCGTGACGCCGAGCTGCGCCATCTTGGCGGGATCGACCCACACACGCAGGGCGTACTGTCCGCCGAAGACCTGCACGCGGCTTACGCCGGGTACGCGGGCAAGCTCATCCTGCACATTGATGATGGCGTAGTTGGTGAGGAACGTTCCGTCATAACGGCCGTCCTTGGAGTTGAGGCCCACCAGCATCAGCGGCGAGGTCAGCGCCTTCTGCACTGTAAGGCCGGCGGTGTTGACCTGCGCTGGAAGCTGCGCCTGAGCCTGCGAGACACGCAGTTGCGAAAGGATCTGGTCGGTGTCCGCGTTGGTCTTCACGTCGAAGTCGACGTACAACGCCGACTGGCCGTTGTTGGCGTTGACCGAGTACATGTAGATCATGTTGTCGACGCCGTTCATCTGCTCTTCGAGCGGCGTGGCGACGGCCTGCTCCAGGGTCCGCGAGTCAGCGCCAGGATAGGTCGCCTGCACGAGGATCTCAGGAGGAACGATGTTCGGATACTGCGATGTGGGCAGCGTCAGCATCGACACCAGGCCGATGATGACCGTAAGCGCCGCGATGACGATCGCCACGATGGGGCGACGAATAAAGAACTTTGACATGGTCTACTTCTCCGCCGCGCTGCCGGCCTGGGTACTGTTGCTGCCGGCCGGTGCGCTGGCCTGGGCCGCTGCCGGGTGCGGGCTCACGGGAGCTCCCTCGCCCAGCTTCTGCAGGTTGTCGGTGATGATGCGGGTGCCGGGCTGCAGGCCCGAGAGCACCACCCAGTTGTTGCCAGCCTCTGCGCCGAGCTGCACATTGACGACGTGCACCTTGTTGTCAGGAGTTACGGTGTAGACCTGTTTGAGTCCCTGCAGGTCCGTGACCGCTATCTGAGGCACGAGGATCGCATTGTGCTTGATCTGCGTGTTGGCGGAGACGCGGCCGAACTGGCCGGGGCGAAGCAGGTTGCCGGGATTGGGGAAGATCGCCGCGATGCGGAGAGCTCCGGTCTGCTGGTTCATCTGGCGGTCGACGAAGACGATCTTGCCCTTCTGCGGATAGTTGGTTCCATCCGAGAGCGACAACGTGAGGGGCACCGCGGAAGCAGCCTTGAGGATATCGCCGTTGCCGGCATGAGATGCGCTGATGAGGCCCAGGTACTCTCCATCGGAGATGGAGAAGTAGACGCGGATGGGATCGAGCTGCGAGACCGCGGTCAGTGTGGACTGCGGGCTGACGAGGTTGCCGACCTGCGTGGTGGCCTGTCCGGCGACGCCGCTGATGAGCGAACGCACACGCGTGAAGCCGAGGTTGAGCTCCGCGCTCTCGATCGTGGCCTTCGCCGAGGCGATCTGCGCCTGCGCGCTGGCCACGTTGGCCGCGGCAGTGGCTAAGGTCTGCTTGTCGGTATCGAGCTGGCTTTGCGCAATGGCGCGCTGCTCGGCGAGCGGAGTGTCGCGCTTGAGGTTGATCTCAGCGAGGCCCTGCTGGGCCTGCGCCTGTCCGAGTGCTCCCTGCGCCTGCCCGAGCTGGCCCTTGGCCTGGTCGAGCGTGGCCTGGAAGGGTCGCGGATCGATCTCGAAGAGGACCTGGCCCTTCTGCACGACGGAACCTTCCTTGTAGTCCTGCTTGATCAGGTAGCCCGAGACCTGCGGCTGGATCTGCGCGTTGACGTTGCCATCCAGCGTGCCGACCCACTCGTTGCGCAGGGCGACGTCGCCGGAGCTGACGGTCACAACGGAGACGGGCAGGGGACCGAAGCCACCGGCGGCGGGCTTCTTGCTATCGCAGCCGCTCAACAGGACGGGTGCGGCCGTGGCCAGCAACAGGGCGGCAAGGCGTCCAGCGCCTGGGCCGAAGGTGCTCGCGGTGTCTTGTGCGCGATGCATCACTGAACTCATCACAACTCCTTCTTCATCATCCTCGGCGATCACGCGAGGGGAGAACTTGGCCGAGAGGGGGATACGCATGCGCCTGTCTGGCGGGTTCCCTAAACTCGACCGGGCTACACGGCTATGCTAAAACATACATGCGTGTATGTTTGTCACTGATGCTGGAGAAGACATGCTCGATGCAGAAAAATCGCGCGAACCGTTGAGGAAATCCACAACGGTTTTGAGGCGGCCCAGGGCTCGGAAGGCTCTTGCGCCGGTGCAGGACCGCGCGCTGCAAACCCGCCAGGATCTGCTGGATGCGGCTCGACGGGTCTTCGCCCGCGATGGTTTTGAGCTGGCCAGGCTTGAGGATATCGCGCGGGCTGCGGGGAAGACCCGCGGGGCTCTCTACACGCACTTTGCGAATAAGGAAGATCTTTTTTTTGCGCTCATCGAGCAGGATATCGCGCGTTCGAGCGATGTCTTCGAGGAGAAGCTGAGTCCCAAATCGACCTTCGAGGAGCGAGTTGCCGTCATCTGCGGCGAGCTTGTGGATTTGCTGCGCGACCGCAGGCGCGTGCTGCTGTATCTCGAGTTCAAGATGTACACGCTGCGCCATCCGCAGAAGCAGAAGCGTTTGGCGGACCTGCATGCAGATGTTTGCCGCGCGGGATCAGCTCGGAAGCTTGACCTGATCCCCGAGTTTCGGCGAGAGACGGAGCAGGCGCGGCGCAGGACCGGAGGGAACTTCGGTGCGGTGCTCGATGGCCTGGCGTTGAATATGTACTTCGATCCCGAGGGGCTGACCGAAGAGGACATTCATCGCCGCGTGGAGACCCTGGTACGCGAAGAGATGATCTCGCAGGATGAATTGCCGTAGACCTCTCCGTGGCCCGCTTTCGCAGGCCTACATGCCGGGATGGCCCAGTTCATTGGCATGCGGTACGAGCCTGAGGTAGACCGCGCCGGGGATGTGCGTCTGCCAGTGGTCGGTGGTCTTGGCCCACAGCACCGCTCCGAAGAAAATGTAAGCAAGCATCGCAGCGAGAGCGAGCGGAGGCACAGCTCGCCGGCTCCAGCGCGCGCGTGGCGTCTCGGCCTTGCGTGGCGGCAGGGCGAGTTGAAGAGCGTCTTGCGCGGGGCAGCTGGCGACGCACAGCATGCAGGCGCTGCACTCCACGGACTGGACCTGCACGAGCTTGTCGACGGGGAGATGCGATGGGCAGGCTTTGGAGCACTTGCCGCAGTCGATGCAGGCTTGCTCGTCGCGACGGATCTTGATCGGGCTGATCACTGCGGTGAGCCCCAGCAACGCACCGTAGGGGCAGAGGTAGCGGCACCAGAAATTCTGGATCATCAGCGAGAGACCCGCGAGCACGATCAGGACAATCAGCGCGGTGCGGCTCATGTCCCAGAAGAAGTTCATCATCTTCACGTCGAGGACGATGCCGAAGGGAGTGCTCATGAAGCCATTGAGCACGTCCGCGGACATCCACCCGATGACGCCGACGAAGAGTGCGAGCAGGATGTACTTGAGCGAGCGCAGTGTGTTGTCTGCCCAGCGCGGCAGCGTGAGGGTGCGGCCGAAAAGGCGCTGCCCGATGCGCCACAGGATCTCCGACGCGAAGCCGACGGGGCACAGCCAGGCGCAGAAGGCGCGCTTCAGGAGCACGCTCATCAGCACGAAGCCGAGGAAGAGGTACATGGCTGCGGGATGGATCGCGGGCACGTGGCCGGTGACGAAAAGATACTTCGCGTTCATCAGGCCGGCGATGGGCAGCCAGCCTTCGACACCTGCGGGGCGTGGGACGTAGAGGCCCGTGCCGCCGCGCTGGTAGTAGCGAACCCAGAGATAGAACTGCGCGCCGAGTGCAAGGTTCAGCAAGAGGAAGAGGCTCTGCACGACGTGGCGAATGAGCTGGGAGCGATCAGGCGTGGTGCGGCGAACGAGCTTCTTTTTTGTTCGGAGAGGTACAGCGACGGGTGGTTCTTCGAGCAGTGCGGGCATTCAGTCCTCCGCCTGTGTACGAAGGTAGGCGCACGTGGTACCGCGCAGCCGTGATCCAAGTCACGATGCGATACAGCATGTTGTTCGAAGAGAAGAGTTCTTAGCCGACGAGGTGGCCCATGCGGTCGCGCTTGGTCTCGATGTACTTCGCGAACGTGGGCTCTTCGGGGATGATGGCGGAGACGCGTTCGGTGACGCGGATGCCGGCGTGCTCGAGCGCAGCGATCTTCTCCGGGTTGTTGGTGATGAGGCGCACTGCGGGCACGTTGAGCTGCTTGAGTATCTCGGCGGGGAGATCGAAGCCGCGATGGTCGGCGCGGAAGCCGAGGCGCTCGTTGGCTTCGATGGTGTCGAAGCCCTGGTCCTGTAGCTCATAGGCGCGCAGCTTGGCCATGAGGCCGATGCCGCGGCCTTCCTGGTGCTCGTAGATGAGGATGCCGGCGCCGCTGTCGGCGATCATCTTCATTGCGAGATGCAGCTGGTCGTGGCAATCGCAGCGCAGCGAGTGGAAGACGTCGCCGGTGAGGCACTGCGAGTGGATGCGCAGCAGTGGAGGGTTCGTGCGGAGGTCGCCCATGGTCAGTGCGACGGCGGTTTCGACGGGCTTGCGGCCGGGATCGCCCGGCTGAGTCAGGCCTTCGAAGCCCAGGATCCGAAACGTTCCCCAGCGGGTGGGGAACTCCGCATCCGCGACTTTATTGACCGAGACGAAACTCATAGCAGCATTATAGATTCGCGAGTTCACAGAAGGTTGCAGTGAGCCGAGTCACAGACCGGCAGCGTGAGCCTGTGCCTTCGCGCGTAGAGTTAACGTGTGCATCCACCGAACCACGATCTGATCCTGATCACGCTGCTGGTCGAGCTTGGCGTCGCGGCGGCGGTGGCCAGTTCTCTGGCTCGCTCGTCGCAGTTCAAGCGGCTGCTGGTGGCGGAGCGGCGCAGCCGACGAGACCTCATCAAGCTGCTGGCGTGGATCGTGATTCCGCTGATGCTGGGCGTGTGGATCCGGGTGCGCGTTCCGAACTTTCTTGCCGCAGACCTTTCGTTCCAGGCTACGGCGCTGATGGGCCTGCTGCTTGGTCCCGGGCCGGCGATGGTGGGCGGCGCGGTGCTGGCATTGCCAGCGATGTGGCATCGCGAGGTCTTTGCCCTCGGGGCGAATCTTGCCGTGGCGCTGATCTTCGGCAACTTCCGGCGCTTCGTGGGAGAGGACGATGTGTGGTCGTTCTCGCCGCTGATCGACCTCAGCCTCTATCGCTGGGTGCGGCGCACGGTGGAGTTTCCGCACCTCGATCGGCAGATTTTCCTGCTGGTGCTGCTGACGGTGGTGCAGTTCGCGCTGAGCGTGATCTCGCATCTTCGGCCGCGTTCGCTGTTTGCGTTGTACTCGGACCACTGGCTAGTGGAGCTGGCGATCTGCGCGTGCGCTCCGGTGGTGGTAGGCATTCCGCTGAAGATCTGGAACTCGGTGCGCATCGAGCGCAAGCTCGAAGAGCAGAGTCGTCTGCTGCTGGAGGCTCGGCTGGACGCACTGCAGCGGCAGATCAATCCACACTTCCTGTTCAACACGCTCAACTCGATTGCATCGCTCATCCGTTCCCGGCCTGAGCTGGCACGCGAGATGATCGTGAAGCTCGGCAACATCATGCGTGTGCTGTTGCGAGATCGCGATGCGTTTGTGCCGCTGGGTGAGGAGCTGGAGTTCACCGATGATTACCTGGCAATCGAGGTGGTGCGCTTCGGAGACAAGCTGAGGGTCGTGAAAGAGATTGCGGAGGAGACGCTGGAGATCGAGGTGCCGAGCATGCTGCTGCAGCCGCTGATCGAGAACAGCATCAAGCATGGCATCGAGCCGCGCATCTCCGGTGGGACAGTGACGCTGCGCAGCCGCGTCGTGGGCGAGAAGCTGGTGATCGAGATTGAGGATGACGGCGTGGGCATGGAGCCGCGATCGAGCGTGACGGCGCCGGTGAGCGGTCTGGTGCGCGAGGGCTCCGGCATTGGGATGCGCAACGTGCGCGAGCGGCTGGAGGTGCTCTACGGCGACTCCGCACAGGTGGAGCTGGTGAGCCGGCCGGGGCGTGGCACACGCGTGCGGCTGGTGATGCCGGTCGAGACCGCTGAGGAGTTCATGCCCAAGCGCGCGCGTGCGACAGAACCGCTGCGCGTGTTGTGAGAGTGCACGTTCATCGGACATGCGCGGCCGCTTTGTTAGAATGAACCCCGGTGAAAATGCGCCATGGCTGAGCTGGTAGAGGTGATCGCGGGAGCGGGTGGCAACGCGATTGCGGTAGACCGCAGGCCAAAGCTGCGTGAGCGCCTTCAGCACCGCATCGTGTCGCAACCGGCGACCAATGCGAACCCCAAAAGATTGAGGAAGAAGATGAGCGAGATTGCATCGATTCACGCGCGTGAGATTCTGGATAGCCGCGGCAACCCAACGGTCGAAGCGGATGTACTGCTGGAAGATGGAACCATTGGGCGCGCGGCTGTGCCGAGCGGAGCCTCCACCGGCGAGAACGAAGCCGTAGAGCTGCGCGACGGCGACAAGGGGTACTACCTCGGCAAGGGCGTGCTGAAGGCGGTCGAGAATGTCGAGACGATCATCGCTCCGGAGCTCGAAGGCATGGACCCTTCCAACCAGCGGCTGATCGACGCAACGATGATTGCGCTCGATGACACGGAGAACAAGTCGAAGCTGGGTGCGAACGCGATCCTTGCTGTCTCGATGGCGACGGCGCGTGCTGCTGCGGCGAGCATTGGTGTGCCGCTGTATCGCTACCTCGGCGGCGTGAACGCGTGCGTTCTGCCTACGCCGATGATGAACATCCTGAACGGCGGCGCACATGCAGACAACAACGTGGACTTCCAGGAGTTCATGGTGATGCCGGTGGGCGCGGAAAGCTTCTCGGATGCGCTGCGCTGGGGCGCGGAGGTCTTCCATACGCTGAAGGGCGTGCTGAAGAAGAAGGGCTACAACACCGCAGTGGGCGATGAGGGTGGCTTCGCGCCTAACCTCAAGTCGAACGTGGAGGCCATCGAGGTGATCCTCGAGGCGATCGAGCTGGCGGGTTACAAGGCGGGCGAGCAGATCGCGATTGCGCTCGATCCCGCGGCCAGCGAGTTCTACGTGAAGGAGACGGGCAAGTACGTCTTCAAGAAGTCGGACAAGAGCGAGAAGAGCTCGGACGCGATGGTGAACTACTGGGACTCGTGGGTGCGCCAGTACCCGATCATCTCGATCGAAGATGGCCTGAGCGAGCATGACTGGGCGGGCTGGCGTCAGCTGACCGACACCATCGGCCGCCGCGTGCAGCTAGTGGGCGACGATCTCTTTGTGACGAACCCGAAGTTCCTGCAGCGGGGCATCAACGAAGGTTGCGGCAACTCGATCCTGGTCAAGGTCAACCAGATCGGCACGATCTCGGAGACGCTGGATGCGATCGAGCTGGCGCGCCGCAACGGCTACACCGCGATCATCTCGCATCGTTCGGGCGAGACTGAGGATGTGTTCATCGCGGACCTTGCGGTGGGTACGAACGCGGGCCAGATCAAGACCGGCTCGGCCTCGCGCACAGACCGCATCGCGAAGTACAACCAGCTGCTGCGCATTGAAGAGCAGCTGGGGCAGACGGCGCAGTTCCTGGGCCGCGACAGCGTGAACTGCGGAGAGTAGATCTCCAGCATTAGAAACGATAGAAGGGCGGAGCCATTGGCTCCGCCCTTCGTAGTTTGGCCGACGCTAGAACCAACGTGCGTGCATCGCTTCGAGGAATTCCTTCGTGATCGGGTATCCGGACGCGGATCCGATGACGGAGTCGATAGGGCAGCGTGGACAGATTGCTGTTTGGCCACCGTCGGTCCACTCAGCGATCTCACTCGGGGCATACGTGGCGAAGCAGTAGAAGCAGCCGCAGATGTCGCTGGCCTCGATGTCGGCCCGATGGAAGGCGCAGTGCTTGTGTGCCGCTTGAAGATCCCATGGGACTAGATGCGGCGATCTGTTTAGGATTCCCATCCTCGCAGGATAATTGCCGCGGCGGGCGAAATACAGGGGTTCCTCGCTGCGCTCGGAATGACGAGCCTCAAACGTAAGGGCGGAGCCATTGGCTCCGCCCTTATTGCTGCGAGATGAGAGTGAGTTATCCCAGCGTGGGCATAGACGTATCGACGCCGGTGCGGATGCCTGTTGGCCAGCGGGCAGTGATGGTCTTGAGGCGCGTGTAGAAGCGGACGCCTTCGGGGCCGTAGATGGCGTGATCGCCGAAGAGGGAGCGCTTCCACCCGCCGAAGCTGTGGAAGGCCATGGGCACGGGGATGGGGACGTTGATGCCGACCATGCCCGCCTGCACGCGGCGGGCGAAGTCGCGGGCGGTGTCGCCGTCGCGCGTGAAGATGGACGTGCCGTTGCCGAACTCGTGCTCGTTGATGAGTTCGAGCGCGGTTTCGAAGTTGTTGGTGCGCACGATGCCGAGCACGGGGCCGAAGATCTCTTCCTTGTAGATCTTCATCTCGGGCTTGACGTGGTCGAAGAGGCAGGCGCCGAGGAAGAAACCGTTGTTAGTTGTTCGTTGTTGGTTGTCAGTTGTTAGGGAGGCAGCGGCGAGGTGGTGGGTTCTGCCATCGACCACCAAGGATGCCCCTTCCTGAGTTCCCAACTCAACATAGGAAGTCACGCGGTCGAGGTGCTGCTTTGTAACGAGCGGGCCCATGTCCTTCTCGCCGCCGGGAGCGTCCTTGGCTCCGTCGCCGATTTTGAGGTCGGCGATGCGGGATTCGAGTTTTGTCAGGAGGTTGTCAGCAGTCTCGTGACCGACGGTGACGGCGATGGAGATGGCCATGCAGCGCTCTCCTGCGGAGCCGTAGGCCGCGCCGACGAGGGCGTCGGCGGCCTGGTCGAGATCGGCGTCGGGCATGACGATCATGTGGTTCTTGGCTCCGCCAAGTGCCTGGACGCGCTTGCCGTGCTTCGTGCCTTCGGCGTAGACGTACTCTGCGATGGGCGTGGAGCCGACGAAGCTGACGGCCTGGATCGTCTTGTGGCGGAGGATGGCGTCGACAGCGGTCTTGTCCCCGTGGACGACGTTGAGGACGCCGTCGGGCAGGCCAGCTTCCTTGAGCGCTTCGGCGAGCCAGAGGGAGGCGGAGGGATCGCGCTCGGAGGGCTTAAGGACGAAGGTGTTGCCGCAGGCGATGGCGAGCGGGAACATCCAGAGCGGGACCATGGCGGGGAAGTTGAACGGCGTGATGCCGGCGACGACTCCGAGGGGCTGGCGCATGTTCCAGGAGTCGACGCCGGTGCCTACCTGCTCGGTGAACTCGCCTTTGAGGAGTTGTGGGATGCCGGTGGCGAACTCGACGTTCTCGAGGCCGCGGGTGACTTCGCCTTTGGCGTCGGAGAAGACCTTGCCGTGCTCGCGATTGATGATGGAGGCGAGCTCATTCATGCGCGACTCGAGGATGTCGCGGAAGCGGAACATGACGCGGGCGCGGCGCAACGGCGGCTGGCTGGACCAGGACGGAAATGCGGCGGCGGCGGCGGCCACAGCGGCGTCAAGCTCGGAGTCGGTGGCTAGGGGAAGCCGGGCCTGCACTTTGCCGGAGGCAGGGTGAAAGACGTCGGAGTAGCGGCCGGAGACGCCTTCGACGCGCGCGCCATTGATCCAGTGAGGGATCGCCGGAAGGGACGCGGAAGACGTGGACTGGGAATCAGCAGCGGGCGACAGGGTGGCGGCACACATGAAGACGCTCCTCCTTCCGAAGCGAGGAACCATATTATCAAGAGCGACGTACGTTACCGCTTACGCGGCGGAGGTGAGCGCGCGTCTGCGCGGCCGGGGCGGGTCGGCGGTCTCGCTATCGAAGCTGATGATGAGCACGCGGGCCGGGGTTTCGCCGGCCGAGCGGTAGTTACGCGGGGTCTCGCCGGAGATGTAGAGGACGTCGCGTGTGCCGAGGGTGTAGGTCTGGTTCTTGCGCTCGAGCTGCACAGAGCCGCTGAGCACGTAGACCATCTCGGTGCCCGGATAGACCTTGGGCTCGAAGGCTCGGGAGTCCGGCCCGGGCTGCAGCTCAGCCAGGCAGGGCCGGAGGCCACCCTCGGGGATCAGGATGCCGAAGCTCTCGGAGATGTAGTCGGGCTCGACGCCGCCGTGGGGCAGGCGCATACGGTCTTTGCGGCGCTGGATGCGGAAGATGCGGCGGTCGGTGGTCTCGAAGAAGTGCGAGAGGTCCTTTTCGAAGACCAGGGCGAGACGTGCGAGGTTGCGGAGCGTGGGAACGACGCGACCGGTTTCGAGCTGCGAGAGGAAGCTGGCGGATAGGCCGGTGCGGCGGCCGAGTTCGACGAGACCCATGGAGCGCTTGAGGCGGAGCTGCTTGATGCGCTTGCCAAGGTGGGCGTGGGCGAGCAGGTCTTCGGCGCCTTCGGGAGCGGGAGCAACCTGGAAGGGGTTGTCGCCGGCCGGCGGTTTGGCCTGCAATACCGGGCTGGAGCCGTTCGCGGCTCCCTGGCCATTGGCTGAGGCGATCTCCTCGTGGCGGTTCAGCGTCATTGCGGCGACTGCCATGGGGGTCTCCGATCCCGGTAGCTTTCTCGAAATTCTTGCCAAAACTTACCCTCCAAAGGCGCGGCGCAACCGCAGTGGATTCACAGGCGACGCCTGCGCCCTGCTCTCACTTCTGACCGGCTAAGGATTGCCAGCGAAGCGGGAGGGATCCAGCGACTGCCTGAGGGTTGAGATGCGTTTCCAGGGATCCGAGGCCAAAACGGTCCGTGACGAAAGTAGGTCGGTGACCGATACGATCGGGCGCTGGGGTTCCTTGAGGGCGGTCCAGGGAAGTGGGAGGGAGACGTGGACGCCGGGGCGGGCGCGTGGCGAGAAGGCCGCGACGGCGGTTGCGCCGCGCTCGTTGCGGAGGTAGTCCAGGAAGATCTTTCCTTTGCGCTCGGACTTGCTCATTTTGGTGAGGTAGAGGCTGGGCTGGGCGCGTTCCATCGCGAGGACGAAGTTGTGCGTGGCGTCCTTGACCTCGGTCCAGCCGAGTTCGGGGTCGATGGGTGCGACGACGTGCAGGCCTTTGCCTCCGGTGAGCTTGAGGAAGCTTTCGAGGCCAGCCTTCTTGAGGCGCTCGCGGACTTCGGCGGCGGCGTCGGTGAGTGCGGACCAGGGCAGGGATTCGTCGGGATCGAGGTCGAAGATGATGCGGTCGGGATGCTCGAGGTCCGCGCTGGTCGAGCCCCAGGGATGGATCTCCAGGACGCCGATCTGGGCGAGGCTGGCGAGGGCTTCGGCGTTGTCGACGGCGATGTAGGATTCCTTTTCGCCGGTCTTCTTGTTGGGCACGTCGATGGAGCCGACGCCCTTGGGGAGCATGTGGTTGGCGTGCTTCTGGAAGAAGGTTTCGCCGCCGACACCCTCGGGGCAGCGGACGAGCGAGAGCGGACGGCCGACGATTTGCGGCAACATGTGCTCGGCGATGACCCAGTAGTAGTCGGCGAGCTGGCGCTTGGTGAGGCCGCTCTCGGGGTCGAGGACCTTGTCGGGATGGGTGAGGCGGATGGTCGCGGGTGCGCCTTCGACCTCGGCTGGTGGCTTTGCTTTTGCAGCTACGCGCGCGGCGACCGGGGCTTTGGCGTGATGCGAGGCTCCGGCATCGGCGCGGCGGTGTGCCGCGCGCCTGGGGGCAGCGTCTGGCTGGGGCTTTTCGGCCTTCAGATCGACGACAGGTTCTTCGAAGCGGACTTCATTGGCGGGCTTGTCTTCGCGGAGGCCGAGAAAGGAGGCCTGGCGGACGAGCTTGTCGGCGGTCCAGGTGGCGAACTGGACTTCGGCGACGAGCTTGGGCTCGACCCAGCAGACGTCCTTGCGGGCGTCGTTGGGGATGCGATCGAAGGCAGGCGAGCGGCGGGAGAGGCTCTCGAGTTTTGTGAGGAGATCGCGGCGCATGGCCTGGGTGAAGCCGGTGCCGGTGCGGCCGGCGTAGATCAGCTCGCCGTTGTTGTAGTAGCCCAGCAGCAGGGCGCCGATGCGGTCGCTGCCTTCGGCGGAGTGGGTGTAGCCGCCGATGACGAGCTCCTGTTCGCGGCGGCACTTGCACTTGAGCCAGGAGCTGCTGCGCGAGCCGGTGTAGGGAGCGTCGGCGCGTTTGCAGACGATGCCTTCGGCGTGGAGCGAGCAGGCGTGGGCGAACATTTTGGCTCCGCCGGTTTCGAGGTGCTCGCTGTAGCGGAGGGTGTCGTCGCCGGCGGGGATGAGCTGTTCGAGGAGCGCCTTGCGCTCGCGGAGCGGAAGGTCGCGGGGATTGCAGCCGTCGAGGTGGAGGAGGTCGAAGACGAAGTAGGTGAGCTTGTGCTGGGCTCCCTCCTGGAAGGCGGCCTGCAGGTCGGCGAAGCTGGTGGTGCCGTCGGCGGAGAGGACGACGACTTCGCCGTCGAGGGTGCAGCTGTTGACGGTGAGTGCGGCGACGGCCTTCGCGACGGTGGGCATGCGGTGCGTCCAGTCGAGGCCCTTGCGGGTGAGCAATTCGACCTTGTCGGCGCTCTTGCGGGCCTGGATGCGATAGCCATCGAGCTTGAGCTCGTGCAGCCAGCCGTCGCCTTCGGGAGGGTTGGTGGCCTCGAGCGCGAACTGGGGCGTGAGGAACTGGGGCTGGCGCTCTTTGGGAAGCTTGGCGAGTACGGCATTGAGCGTGGCTGCGGGAGCGACGCGGGTGGTGCGCTTTCGTGGTGCAGGAGTCTGGACTGGCTTGGCCGCAGCTGCGGCGCGCGTGGCAGGCTTGCGGAGCGCGACGGTGTTGGTGTTCTGGCGGTACCAGGCGCGGCCTTCGCCCTTGGCGGTGTCCTTGGAGTTCCAGACGTGGTCCTCGGCGTGAGCGATCTCTTCCAGAGAGCGGCCGGTGAGGGCGGAGTTGGGCTTCTCCTCGGTGATGGGTTCGGCGGTTTCAGAGCGCTCGTACTCGTCGTGCTCCTTGATGAGCAGCCAGTTGGGCTTGTCGGACGAGCCCCAGCTCTTGCCGTTGGAACCGGTGCGGGGTTTCATGCGGATGAGCGTCCACATGCCCTTCATCTTGGAGCCGTTCATCTCGAACTTGAGGGCTCCCTCGCGCAGACCGGCTTCGACGTTTTCATGGCCCAGCTGCGGCCACCAGGTGCCCTGGTCCCAGACCATGACGGTGCCGCCGCCGTACTGGCCCTGCGGGATGATGCCTTCGAAGCCGCCGTACTCCATGGGGTGGTCTTCGACCTGGACGGCGAGACGTTTGTCGCCGGGGAAGTAGCTTGGCCCTTTGGCGACGGCCCAGCTCTTGAGTACGCCTGCCCAGCCGAGGCGGAAGTCATAGTGCAGATGCGAGGCAGCGTGCTTCTGAATGACGAAGGGAAGGCCGCGGCTGAGCTTGGATTTTAGCTTTGCGGGAGCGGATTTGACCTTCGCGGGTTTGGCCGAGGTCTTGTCTCCGCCGGCTGGCTCGCTGGTGATCGCGAAGTCGCGCATGGAGCGATAGCGCTCGAGCTGCTCATCAACGAGGTCGGCGGAGCGCTCGATGCGGGGCTTCGCGGGTGCCTTGACGCTGGCCTTTGCAGGCTGCTTCGTTGCTTCCGCTGGGGTCTTCTTTGTCGCAGCAGATTTCATCGCCGTGGCCGACGACTTCTTTGTCTGGCTTTTCTTCGCGGCCCTTGGAGCGGCCTGTTTCTTCTTTACTGTCGCCATCGTCCGCTATGCCGTCTTTCTCGGGTGACTGGCCTTGGAGGCCGCTTTGGATGTCGTTTTGGGGGTCGCCTTGGTCGCGCGGGCAGATCCCTTGACCAGGGCGAGGCCCTTTGCCGTCGGCTTCACGGCGCGCGGCTTGCTTTCCGTACTCTTCGCCGCTGGGCGGGACCTTTCTTCGTCGGAACTCGCGGAGGTTTTGGAATCGCTGGAGACGCTCTTGCGCAACGCGTCCATGAGGTTGATGACCTTGCCGCGGCTGGGCGCGGGGGCCTCGTCCCTGGGGATGGGAGCGTGCTTCAGCTTGGCCTCGACGAGCTCTTTGACGGCGGCCTCGTAGCCGTCGACGAAGGTCTCGGGCTGGAAGCTTCCGCTGCGGCGCTTGATGAGCTCCTTGGCGAGGGCGAGCGAGTCGGCTTCGACGGCGGTCTTCTTGACCTCGTCGAAGTAGGTCGCGGGATCGCGAAGCTCGGCGTCGAAGCGAAGGGTGTAGGCCATCATGCCAGGGTGAGCGTCGGTGCCGGCTGGTGCGATGGCGACGACGTGCTCACGGCCTGAGAAGGCGATCTTGGAGAGGGCGATCTTCCTGGTGTCGAGCAGGGCCTTGCGCACGGTGACGAAGGCTTCGGTGGAGGCCGCGTTTTCGGGCACGACGAAGTAGGGCTTCTCGTAGAACTCGGGGGAGATGTCCGCGGCGTCGACGAAGCGGGTGACCTCCATGGCGTGCTTGGAGGGCACGCGGAGGTGGGCGAGCTCTTCGGGCTCGATGGTGATGTATTGGCCCTTGGAGTACTCGTAGCCTTTGACGATCTGGGGCCGTTCGACGACTTCGTCCTGCTCGGCCGCGGCGTCGGGATTGCGCTCGAGGGCCGAGGCAAGCACCTTCTGGTGGCGCACGCGCTCGCCGGTCTTGCGATCGATTTCGTGGAAATGGATGTCGCTACGGGCTTCGGTGGCGACGAAGAGCTTCACCCCAAAGCTGACCAGCGAAATCTGGATTTGTCCGCTCCAGTATGGACGGGCCATACCTCACCTCACGCAAAGTCTTGCTTTCCGATGAGATTGCGTTTTCCGGGGGAGGGATGCTCGGAGTTGTGTGGGCGAGATACCAGCGGTACCGAATCGTTACGCGAAGGTCAGCTCGACCTTACCGGCGGTGGCGAATTCGGCGACGCAATGGCTGCCGGGAGCGGCGGGGGTGTTGCCCGTCCAGGAACCGGTGGTGATCCACTGGCCGCGCTTGAGGCCGCCGGTGCGGGCTGCGCCTTCGTTGGCGAGGAAGGGAAGCAGGCGGAGCAGATTGCCGGAGGTGTTGGAGCCGGTGCGGTCGGAGAGGATGTCGCCGTTCACGGTGAGGGTCACGCGTTCCTTCGTGAAATCAATGGCCTGCCAGTTCTCGATCGCCGGGCCGGGGACGAAGCCGCCGTTCATCGAGAGGTCGCCCTGGGAGCTGCCGCGTGCGGCCTTGCCGGGCTCGGTCAGGGCCGATTCCAGCACCTCGATGGCGGGGTGGCAGGAGGCTATGGCGTCGAGGACTTCGGCGAGGGTGTATGGCGTGTCACGTGGGGGCAGGTCCTGTCCGACGAGGAAGGCAATTTCCGCCTCCAGCACGCGCAAGCGCCAGTGCGGACCGCTCAAGACCGAGCCGCCGGGGTTGATCCAGTCGGCCGGCATCGGGGCGAAGGACGGAGTCGCGTCGGCCGTGGGCGCGCCGATCTTCCATCCGCCGATGGGCCCGAGGGCGGCGGCGATGAGGTCCTGCACGAAGTAGATTTCGTCCAGCTCGACCGGCTGCAGCTCGGTGGGGAGGTCGGCGATGGTGTGATCGACGCTGCGGCAGTCGATGAGGATGGAGGCAGCGTTGCGCAGCGCGTGCTCGCGGGATTCGGTCATGGAGTTCTCCGTTCTGATGAGGGACGGTTGCGGCCCGGAACTTATTGGAGGAGCACGGGCTCGGGCACATAACCGTGCCAGGCGGCCGTACGGCGCAGCGCTTCGTCGAGTGGGATACGCACCTCGAGGCCAAGCTCGGAACGGACGCGATCAATGGCGGGGACGTAGCTGTTGAGGGGATGATTGAGATCGACGGCGCCTTCGATGCGGACTTCGAGCTCGGGCCGAAGCGTGGCGGCGGTGAGGCGGGCGGCCTCGGCGATGCTCATGCCCTGGTCGCTGCCGACGTTGTAGGCGCGGTTGGCCTGGCCTCGGACCAGCAGCGTCCAGATCCAGACGGCGAGGTCGGCCATGTAGAGCCAGGAACGGCGCGGCGTGCCGTCGCTGCGGATGACGAGCGGCTCGTTGCGGATGGCCGAACGCAGGAAGTTGCCGATGGCGAAGTGGGCGTCGAGGGGAAGGTGCGGACCGACGAAGGCGAAGCATCGGGCGATGACGGGCTCCAGCAGGGTCTTGTCGGCGTAGGCGACGCAGAGGTTTTCGCTCATGCGCTTGGCCTCGTCGTAGGAGCTGGAGAGGGCGAGCGGATCGGGGCCGGAGAGGAAGGTCTCGGGCGTGCGCATCAGCGTGGTGGTGCGACCGTAGACGGCGCCGCTGGAGGTGTAGAGGAGCCGCGTCGCGCCGCATTCGCGGGCAAACTCAAGGACGCGGCGCGTGCCATCGAGGACGGAGTTGGCCAGAACGTAGGCGGGGCGCTCGCCCTGCTTGCCTCCGGAGTCCGTGGCGGCGTGCAGGATGTGGGAATACGGCGCGGCGGGGAAGCGGAACCGCGCGATGTCGCCTTCGAGGAGCAACACCGCGGGGTCGAGCGCGATGTGGGGCGAACGCGCGCGAAAGTTGGCTGCGCTGCGGGTGAGCACCGTCGCGTGCAAGCGCAGGTTGAGCGTGCGGTTGGCATGCAGCAGGGATTCCAGCAGCCAGTGGCCGAAGAAGCCGGTTCCGCCGGTGATGAACAATCTCGCTCCACGCAGGGGCGCGAAGGCGCTCTCGGCGTGCTGGAGCACATGGTCAAGGTCCTGCTGGGCGATGGGCTTGGTGGGCATGACGTGCGAACGAACCGGCGATGCGCGCGATGGATCCGTGGCGCGGCATCCTGGCGGCATCTTCCTCGGATCATCCTCGCACACGACGGGCGGGGTGCCGGCTAATCTTCTGGATTCCAACGGGTTCTACCGTAGTGGGCGACGAGGTTCACTCGGCGAGGTGGGTGGGCTTCTCGCCGAAGTCAGGGCCGAAGTAGCAGCGTTCGACGACCATGCAGAAGATGTGTTCCAGGGCGAGCTGCGACTCCTGGATGTTCATGGTCACCTTCGACGGGATGATGACGTTGATGTCGGCGTGATCCTTCATCGCCCCCCCCTGATTGCCGGTGTAGGCGACGGTGTGGATGCCCAGCGTCTTGGCGAGCTTGAGGGCCTTGAGGCAGTTCTTGGAGTTGCCGGAGGTGGAGATGGCGAGCAGCACATCGCCGGGGAGCCCGAGGGCTTCGACCTGGCGCTCGAAGACGTTGTCGTAGGAGTAGTCGTTGCCGATGGCGGTGAGGATGGAGCTGTCGGTGGTGAGGGCGATGGCGCGCAGGGCAGGGCGGTCCACGGTGAGGCGGGAGACGAATTCGGCAACGAGGTGCTGCGCGTCGGCGGCGGAACCGCCGTTGCCGCAGACCATCAGCTTGCGGCCGTTCTTCATCGCGTCGGCGGTGAGGCGTCCGGCCTCGACGACGGCCTCGTGGATAGCGTCATCGGCCAGAACGGCGGACATGGTCTCAATCGATTGTGCGAGCTGCCTGCGAACGAGTGCCTTCATCGGAGCCTGAACCTTCAAGTGGAGTGATGCGTTGGAGTGGCGCAGAGCGGGGTCAGTCTGCGATGAGGGGGAGAGCGGCGTTGGCGGAGTCGGGCGGATAGGGAGCGTACTCGAAGCCGACGCGCTCCTGTTCGATGGCGTAGGGCCGCTGTTGGACCTTGGTGTAGATGGCCCCGATGTACTCGCCGATGATGCCGAAGAAGACCAGCATCATCGACTGCAGGAAGAAGACGCCGATGACCAGCGGAGCGACGCCGATGGAGAAGGTGTTCCAGAAGAGAAGCTTCGCGATAAGGTAGCCAAGCGCGATGAAGAAGCTGATGGCGGCGCCGAGGAAACCTGCAGCTGTGGCGAGCCGCAACGGCACCTTCGAGGTGCTGATGAGGCCCAGCCACGCGATGTCGTACAGCGTGTAGAAGTTGTTCTTGGAGAAGCCGCGCTTGCGGGCCGGCTGGTCGAAGTAGAGGCGCTTGCTGGGTAGCGAGATCTCGGCGACGATGCCGCGGAAGTAGGGATACGGGTCATTGAAGCTGCGAGCGATATCCACGAACTCGCGATCGTAGAGTCCGAAGCCGGTGAAGTTCTGGATGGTTTCGACGGAGCTGAAGCGTTCGACCATCGCGTAGTACTTTTTGCGCAGCCAATAGAAGACGCTGCTCTCTTCCGACGAGCGCTTGACGCAGAGGACCATCTTGTAGCCCTCTTCCCAGGCGGCGAGCATCGCGGGGATGAGGTCGGGCGGCTCCTGGAAGTCGGAGGCGATGCCGATGACGCAGTCGCCGGTGGCCTGGAAGAGGGCGTGGATGGGCGAACGGATGTGGCCGAAGTTGCGCGCGTTCACGATCACCTTCACGTGGTGATCCTGCGTGGCGATGCGTTTGAGGATCTCGGCCGTGGCATCGGTGGAGTGATTGTCGATGAAGAGGTGCTCATAGGCGTATTGCGGATACGCCTGCATGATCTCGCGCACACGGAGGTAGAGCGCCTCGATGTTGTCTTCCTCGTTGTATGCGTGGGTTACGATGCTGACCGTCTTCAATCGCTGCCTCGTTTGGAGAGATGCTGACTTGGATGCTGTTGAGGGCTTCGGGGTTATTAGAGCAAATCTGGTGGTGGCGGAGTATCCAGAGGAATGCAGGGTTTCTCCACTCCGCAGGACGATGCAACCATCCTGCTCCGGTCGAAATGACACATCCTCAAAGGCAGAGGCTCTTAAAGCTGTGCGGGATGTTCGATTGCCTGCCAGGCGCGGATGGCGTCGGCGTTGGGGCGCATGATTGCCTGTGGCACGGCGGCTCGCAGCTTGTCGATCTTGAGGCCCGAGGCCAGAGGGCGCGGGGCTCGCTGGTTCAGCTCGCTGGTCTTCACCGGCGAGAGCAGTGATCCGTCGAGGCCGAGGATGCCTGCGGCCAGTACGGAGAAGTCGAAACGCGAGAGAACCTCGGGGCCGACGATGTTGAAGAGGCCCGTGTGGCCTCCCTCGACGAGTGCTACCGTGGCGCGGGCCAGGTCCTCGTTGTACGTCGGCGAGGAGAGCTGGTCGTCGGCGATGCGCATGGGTGTACCTGCGGAGAGCAAGCGGGTGAGGGTGTAGAGCCAGTTCTTGCGCTGCGCGTCGTAGCCGTAGACGACCGTGGTGCGCACGATGAGCGCGTCGGGCCGTGCGGTCAGAACCGCCTGTTCGCCGAGCAGCTTCGATCGTCCATAGACCGAGAGTGGGTTGGTCGGCGAGTGCTCGTCGTAAGGTCCAGGAGGGCCGTGCAGGCCTCCATCGAAGACGTAATCGGTGGAGAAGAAGACGAACGGGACGCCGCGGCTGGCGTGGGCGAGGGCCGCGGGACCGTCGCAGTTGACCTGCATCGCCCAGGGGATGTCGGTCTCACAACGCTCGACGTCGGTGGCTCCTCCTACGCAGTAGACGGCTGCGAGATCGAGGCCGTTGAGAGCCTTGTCCGCGGATGCGGGATCGGTGGCGAACTGCGCGAGGTCACATTGCAGCCAGCCTGCTTCGCGTGCGGTGCGGCCTGCAGGGAGGGCGTTGGGCCCGAGGACTTGCAGTAGTACCTGGCCTACCTGGCCGTTCGCTCCCACGACGAGGGGGCGGGCGTTACGACGTGCGTTCACGAAAAGTCACCTTCTTGTGTCCGATGAAGCTGGAGATCGTGGTAAAGCCGGTCATCAGGGCTCCGGCTACGTAACCCGCCATGGACTTGCCCGTGGCGGCGTGATGGACAACCAGGAACGCACGGCCGGTGAGATGGCTTTCGACGGCGAAGAGGAGAGGTCGCAGCGCCGCTGCGTGGCGATGGATGAGTGACTGCAGCAGGCGTGTGAGCGCGGAGAGCGCGAGCAGGCCGGGGATCATACTTGTGCCGTAGACGGCGAAGCACTTCAGCCACTCGGAGAGGTAGTTGCCCTTAGTGCGAAAGACGAACAACTTGTATCCGAAGTAAGCGACGGTGATGTTGAAGGGCGTTGTGACGATGGAAGCGACGATGACTGTGAGGTAGAGGAAACGCTGGGGGGTGACGTTATTAAGCAGCGTGAGAGCGGTGACAAAGGTGCCGTAGCCGAAGATCGTGTTGAAGATTCCGACGCAGAGATAGCGGCCGAACTGGGCAGGCGAAAGATGGGAGAGCAGGCGGCGGTGCCAGCCAAGCGTCGCGCTAGACTCGGCCGATTGCACCAGGCTATCCGACGCTGCGGCGCTGGCGTTGGGGTCTGATGGCTGGATGGTTTCGTGGGGCAAGCGGCCTCGAGAGCTGGAGTCAGTTGGAGCGGAATGTCATCGGGTTCACAGCCTGTTCTCGACCATCGACTGCAGGTAGCGGCCGTAGCTGCTCTTGCCCAGCTTAGCTGCCAGTTTCTCGAGCTGGGCGGCGTCGATGTAACCCTGCCGGTACGCAATCTCCTCCGGGCAGCCGATCTTCAGTCCCTGTCGCTGCTCGAGCGTGTGGATGAAGAGCGAAGCGTCGATCAGCGAATCGTGCGTTCCGGTATCGAGCCAGGCCATGCCGCGACCGAGCACCTCGGTGCGAAGCTGTCCGCGATCGAGGTACCAGGAGTTCACATCGGTGATCTCGAGCTCGCCGCGCGGTGAGGGCTTGAGGGACTTCGCCACCTCGACCACCTGCGGGTCATAGAAGTAGATGCCTGTCACAGCGAAGTGCGACTTGGGGTTGGTGGGCTTCTCGACGATGGAGAGCACACGACGATCGGGGCCGAACTCGACCACACCATAGCGCTCCGGATCGGTCACGCGGTAGGCGAAGACCAAGGCTCCCTCGGTGAGCTCGGCGCCGCGGGAGAGGCTATTCGGGAGGTCGTGCCCATAGAAGATGTTGTCACCGAGAACCAGGCAGCAGGAATCGCCGTTGAGGAACTTCTCGCCGATGAGGAAGGCCTGCGCCAGGCCATCGGGCGAGGGCTGCACGGCGTACTCGATGCTCAGTCCCCATTGCGAGCCATCGCCGAGCAGGTCGCGGAACAGCGGCGTGTCGTGGGGCGTGGAGATGAGGAGGATCTCCCGGATGCCGGAGAGCATCAGTGTGGAGAGCGGGTAGTAGACCATCGGCTTGTCGTAGATGGGGAGGAGCTGCTTGGAGATGGCCAGCGTGACGGGATAGAGGCGCGTGCCGGAACCGCCGGCGAGGATGATGCCTTTCATGCCAGCACCTCGCTCCTGCCTGCGGAATCGCTCTCTTCGCGGGCGCCGTAGTTGTCGGCGATCCAGTGTTGATAGGCTCCACTGACCACGCGGACGACCCAGTCCTGGTGCTCGAGGTACCAGGACACGGTCTTGCGCATGCCGCTCTCGAAGGTCTCCTCGGGTTTCCAGCCGATTTTGGTGGTGATTTTGGTGGCGTCGATGGCGTAGCGGCGGTCGTGGCCGGGGCGATCCGTCACAAAGCGGATGAGATTGCGGTGGGGCCGGTGGGGACTCGAGGGCGCGAGCTCATCGAGGAGAGCACAGATGGTCTCGACGACGATGAGGTTGGTGCGCTGGTTATCGCCGCCGATGTTGTAGGTCTCGCCGGGGGCGCCGCGCTGCAGCACTGCGGTGAGCGCGCGGCAGTGGTCGACGGCGAAGAGCCAGTCGCGCACCTGCAAGCCATCGCCATAGACAGGCAGCGGCTTGCCCGCGAGTGCGTTGTGAATGACGAGCGGGATCAGTTTCTCGGGGAACTGATACGGGCCGTAGTTATTCGAGCAGTTGGTGATGATCGCGGGCAGGCCGTAGGTATGCACCCAGGCGCGAACGAGATGATCGGACGCTGCCTTCGAGGCCGCGTAGGGGCTGTTGGGAGCGAAGGGGGTGTTCTCGTGGAAGGCGGGATCTTCCGACGCGAGCGTGCCGTAGACCTCGTCGGTCGACACATGGATGAAGCGGAAACTCTCACGCTCTTCTCCGCTCAGCGATTCGAAGTGCGCGCGCGCAGCCTGCAGCAGCACGAACGTCCCTTGGACGTTCGTGCGGAGGAAGACCTCCGGGCCGAGGATGGAGCGGTCGACGTGGCTTTCCGCCGCGAAGTGGAAGACGGCGCGGGGACGGTGCTGGGAGAAGAGCCGCTGCACGAGGTCTGCGTCGGCGATGTCGCCGTGGACAAAGGTGTAGTCCGGCGAGGCTTCAACGGCGGCGAGATTTTCCGGATTTCCGGCGTAAGTCAATGTATCGAGGTTCACGAGCGGGCCCATTCCCGAGCCTAACCAGTGATGCACGAAGTTGGAGCCGATGAATCCGGCTCCTCCGGTAACGAGAATGGGCTGCGGCACGTTGCTCCTTCTGCGGTTGATGCTCTATTCAGGCAAGGGCTTCACGATCATGTTGGCGAGGAACTCCTCGCGGGAAAGAAACGGGAAGAGGTCTTCGAGGGGCTTCGAGACGAAGGATCCATCGGGACGCTGATAACTCTGGAGTCGCGGAGCGCGCTGTTCGTCAGGGATCACACGAACATCGCACACAACGGGCCCGGGCATGGCGAGGACTTTGTTCACTTCTTCTACGAGGTGGGTTTGATCCGCAATGATATACGTGCCAAGTCCATAAGACGCACCGACCTTGGAAAGGTCGGGAATGCTGATGCCTGTGCGTGCATCGGCGCCGATGGTGGCGCTTCCGAAGTAGGCCTTCTGCGAAGCCCGGATGGACGAGTAGCCATCGTTATTGAGGACAAAGAATTTGATGGGGAGCTGCAGCCGCGAGATCGTCTCCAGCTCCTGGATGTTGAACTGGAAGCCGCCATCGCCATCGACCGCGACGACCTCGCGGCCGGGGTTGGCGGTCGCCACGGCGATCGCCATGGGGACGGCGTAGCCCATCGCTCCCAGGCCGGCGGTGTGGTACAGCCGCTGGGAGTGGAGCGTGGGGCAGGCCAGCAGGTAGATCTCGATGCCGGAGCCGGAGTTGCCGACGACGAGCCGGTCTTCGGGCTTGACGGCGTAGCCGAGGACCTCGGCGAGGTTGAAGATCGAGACCGGGCCCTCAGGCTTGCGGTGATCCTCTGTGACGACGGGGTAGCGCGTCTTCCAGTCGGCGCATCGGGCTAACCAGGGCTTGAAGTCCCGCGGCTTCAGCTTGTCCTTGTGCTTTAGGAGCTCGGTCAGGAAGTCCTTCACATCGGCGCAGACGGGCTGCTGCATGTGCGGATGGAGCTTGCCGAGCTCGGCGGCATCGATATCGACGACGACTTTGTGGGCTTCGCGCGCGAGGTTCTGCGGAGCGTAACCGGTGATGGCCATGTCGAGCCGCACGCCGAGGCTGAGCAGGAAGTCGCAGTTCTGCAGAGCGAAGTTCGCTCCTCGGGCGGCGACGGTACCGGGGCGTCCCACGTAGCTTGGATCGTCGGAGGGGACAAGGTCCGCTGCGCACCAGGTCGCGACGGTAGGAACGCCTAGGTACTTGCGCAGCTCCTCGAACTCCCTCTCCGCGCGGGCGAGACGAACGCCGTTGCCGCAGAAGAGCAATGGACGCTCGCAGGCGTTGAAGGCCTCAATCGCCCGAAGTACTTCTTCGGGGACGTTCGAGGTGCCGCGGATGAAGTCGGCGTGGGCATACTCGTCGGGGTCGAAGCCGCGCAGGGAGGTCTCGTCGATGGGCGAGGCCTGCACGTCGAGCGGGATGTCGATCCACACCGGGCCGGGGCGGCCATTGAGTGCGAGGTACACGGCCTTCTCGAGGTGATAGCGGATGTCGCCGGGTTCAAGAACGGTGACGGCGTACTTCGTGATGGGGCCGACGATCGAGCATATGTCGACTTCCTGCACGCCCAGCTGGCGCATGCCCAGCGGTTTGCCGGTGATGGCATCGAACATGCGATCAGGACGCTTGACCTGTCCGGAGAGATAGAGCACGGGGGTAGAGTCGAGCCAGGCTCCTGCGACTCCGGTGACCGCGTTGGTGCCGCCGGGCCCGGTGGTGACCATGCAGCAGCCGAGACCGTTGACGGCTTTGGCGAAGCCTTCGGCGCAGATCGCGGAGGCCTGTTCGTGGGAGTTGCATACGGGGGTGATGCGGGTCTCGGCCCCGAGCGACTGATTGAGGTGCATCGCTCCGCCACCGGTGACCAGAAATACATGCGAGACGCCTTGGTCGGCGACGAATTTCATGACGTAGTCAGAAAGCTTCATCTGTTCCTCATGGTACATGTTGCGTGGGCGTTAAAGCTGCTACCAGACGGGTGGAAGACTCATTGCAAGTATGAGATGCGTCGTTCGGTCGCAGAAGTCAGTATGAGCAGTGGCGACAGCGCGCACGACGCCAGAGATGGGTGAGCATGGGACTACCGTTGTGGGACAGAGGCACTCCCTGGGCTTTGTAGAATCAATGGATAAGGCTGAGTATCGGTATGACTGGAAGTGATTTGAGGTTGGGCCCGTGCCGGAGGTGGCGCGCATGAACTTTCTCGCGATTCCAAGCTTCCTCGGCATTGCCTGGATGACGTTCGTGCTGGCTCGTGTGCATGACCGCAATGACAGCGGACGTCTCCGGCTCTGGGTCGGCGGCCTGCTGCTGATCGTGCTCGAAGGGCTTTCGCGGATTGTGTATTACCAAACGGGCTTGACGCCGCTGACTCATAAGCTCGCTCATGTCGTTGCGTTGGATGCCTACTTTCTCGCGGGCATCGTCTTCCTCCGGTCATCAGCGGGAGAGCACAGCCGCTATGCGACAGGCCGCTGGTACCTTCTGCTCACGGCGTTGCCGCACATTCTTCTGCTCACCTGCTACGGTCTCGCGCTGCCTCAGCAATGGGTGTACTTCGGGTGTGCGCTGGTGGGGCTCATCGGAGCTCCGTTGCTGGCGGTCGCCTTCCGCAAGACCCTGCCGGAGGCGCAGGCGCAGGCGCTGGTGTGGGGCATTGTGCTGGCAGGGCTCTTTGGCTCGAAGCGCCTGGGCGCTTATCTCTCGCTCTCTTCTGTCTTTGCCATCACAGCGCTTGCTTTCGCATTCCGGCTGAACCGGAAGAGCCGCGGCACGTGGGTCGTGGCTGCCAGCTTCGCGATGTGGGCGATGTGCTTTCTGGTGCATCCGTGGATCGCTGAGCACCGGCCCGCATGGGCTCTGCTGTTGGACCAGGTGTGGGATCTGCAGCGCTATCTCGTGACGTTCGGCGTGCTCATCTATTCGCTGGAAGAGCGCGTGGCGACCAATGAATACGCGGCTCTGCACGATGGGCTGACTGGGCTGGCGAATCGGACGCTCTTCGAGAGCCGGCTGCGCAGTGCGCTGGCGCGGAGCCGTCGCCGGCAGACCCGCGTGCTGCTCCTGAGCCTGGACATGAGCGGCTTCAAGCAGGTGAACGATACTTTTGGCCATCCCGCCGGGGACGCGCTGCTGAAACAGGTTGCGGACCGGCTGGGACATGCCACACGCGAGTCCGATACGGTGGCGCGACTGGGTGGCGACGAGTTCACCGTGATCCTGGAGGACGTGGACAGCGGGCTCTCCCATGCCTCACGCCCGGACGCCGTGACCGTGCGCTGCGAGGCGTTGGTGCAGAAGATGCGCAGCCTCATCGAGGATTCGCCGTTTCCGCTGCCGACCCGCGAGGGCGACCGCCCAGCAACGCTGCAGGTGGCGATCGGCGCGGCGATCTTCCCGGACGATGCGGATTCGGCCGAGGAGCTTTATGTGCTCTCCGACGAGAGCATGTACCGCGACAAGGGTCGGCTCCGTGAGCACGAAGCTGTGTTGAGTTTCTTTGCGAGCTAAATTTTCTTTCGGTCGGCTCTTCTCGGCTTCTCAATGCGTTACGGCAAGCAGTGTTCCTGCGAGGGAACCTGCGGGGCTGTGGATTTTTGCTGTGGAAATCGTTCGCGGTTATACTCCGGGGTATCGGCACAGCTGGTGCTTCTTCTCGCTGCGCCGCGAGTGAGGTTCGTCTTCGACGTTCGTGCGAAGGTTTTCCAGCTCGGGAATGCCGGTCCACCTGGCCATACGGTGAGCGCCGCAGGATGGCTCGCGGTCACGCGTGTGCTGCGAAGTTGCACAGCTCGCGTGCAGGCTGCGAGTCGCACGGCAGCCGTCGATTTAGCCACTACTCTTATCCCCTCTGATTGCCATCTATGCGGCGGTCCACTCACCACGCTTCGTCCCGCGCCGGTCTGCGAGCGCTGTCTCTTGGGGATCGAAGCGCTGCCTTCGGGGGCCGGTATGGGCCTCGCGTTGTGCGCCTGCTGTGGCGACCTGCTTGCGCCTGAGAGCGTCCGCATGAGCGGAGGCTGGGGCGAGGGCCGTTGCGCTGCCTGCCGCATCTCTCCGCCAGATTTCTCCCGCGCGGTTGCGTTCGCGCCTTACTCCGGCGGGAATCGCGACCTGCTGCATATGCTCAAGTTCGATGGCGTGGAGCCAATCGCACGCGAGGTGCTGGGGCGGGGCATGGCGACGGCGATCCTGCAGCTTGAGTTGCAGGCGGCGGGCGAGTTGCTGGTTGTGCCGGTACCGCTCTTCCGCGCTCGCCAACGCCGGCGTGGCTTCAACCAGGCGCTGTTGCTGGCCGAGGCTGGGCTGGCGGTGCTGCGGAGTGATCGCCCGGCATGGAAGCTGACGCTCAACGCCTCGGCGCTGGAGCGCACTCGCGACACGCATGAGCTGTATCCGCTCGCGCCACATCTTCGGCGTGCGGGCTTGCGCGGAGCTTTCCGAGTAACGGACAAAGCTGGTGTCCACGGCCGCGAAGTGCTGCTCATCGACGACATCCTTACCACTGGCGCCACGGCGCGCGAGTGCACGCGCGTGTTGCTTCGTGCCGGGGCGACGAAGGTATGGGTCGCGACGTGGGCCCGCACGGTGGACCCGGATGCGCAGGCTGGAGTCGCCTTCTGGAGCGCAGCGCCACCACGAGCTTCCCGGTCATCGCACGATCGGGCGTTGCCTCAGGATCCACGACCAGGCTGAACGCGGTACAGGAACGCCAACATCAGACGCACTAACTTCACGGACCAGACCGACGGAGGAGAGAGCAAGATGCATGCGGGCAAACCCACGAGCAAAGGGCACACCAGCAACGGAAAGCTTCGAGGCAAGCGCAACCGCAGCCACCATACGCCGCCAGAGCCGCTGACGGCGCGTGCGGAGGCTATCGACATTCGCGCCGGAGTCTTTCGCCAGCCTCCGATGCAGACCCCGGTGCTGGTGCTGAACGCGAGCTACGAGCCCATCAACATCTGCGGCGCGCGGCGCGCGCTGGTGCTGGTGCTGAAGGGCGTGGCGCGCACGGAGGAGCAGCAGGGATCGATGCTGCACTCGCAGCGCTCGGCGATGCAGATGCCGTCGGTGATCCGGCTGCTGGAGTATCGCCGCATCCCGCACCAGACGCGGGCGCTCTCGCGGAAGAACATCCTGCTACGCGACCGCAACACCTGCCAGTACTGCATGAAGGTGTTCATCGCGGCAGACCTGACGCTGGACCATGTGCTGCCGCGCTGCCGCGGGGGCTTGTCGACGTGGGAGAACCTGGTGGCCTGCTGCCGCGACTGCAACCGCCGCAAAGGCAGCCAACTGCTCCACGAGCTGAAGGACATGAAGCTGACGCGCGAGCCGCGGCCGTTCACGCTGCATACGTCCCGGCACATCATGCGGATGATTGGCTCCGCCGATGCCAACTGGAGGAAGTACCTGTTCTTCGAGAGCGAGACGGCTGCATGAGGTGGGTTCGGAAGACAGATGGGGCATGGGCGAACTTCGACCATGCCTGGGAGTTTTGCTCCTAAGAATGTTGGTCGGTTGGCGGCAGTTCTGCTATTTTTGCTGCCATGCCGAAATCTGTTGTGATGTTCCTGGCCGCGGTCGCGGTCCTGGCCCCTGTTTCCGTGTTGGCTTCCGTCGGCCCTGCGGATGATCCTGCGGGGATTCATCCTTCAGGCGCGCCTCGTCCCGCGAACGCGCTCTCCGAGTACGGCATCCTTCGCTCCAGCGTGGCCGGAGCAGCCGGCGTCGCGGTGAAGGAGTTCGTCCTTGAGCGCGAAGGATCGAAGTTCACCTTTCACGATGGAGCGTTCTATCTTTATCCGGCGATCAATGGCCGGGTGACGGGAGCAGCGTTTGTCGGCAAAGGGCACTTCAGCCTCCGGGTCAACGATGCGCGGGAGCAGCACTCGCTGGCGTACTTCACCAAGGGTGGCGAGCTGGAGCAGGACTTCACGTCGCTGCTGCTGCGGTTCACCGATGAGACGGCGGCGGAGATCACGAAGGCGGCGGCAGGAACCGCAGGGGCTTCGAGTGAAGCTTCGCATATCTCCAGCGAGAGTGCGACGAGATTTCGGCAGCACCTGCATTTGAATCTCGAGGAGCGGCTGCTGGAGGACATCGTTCCGGATCGAGGAGGCTCGTTCTTCCTGGCGTCGTTCCGCATGGGCGGCGCCTTCAGCGGGCACAACGTGTTGTTCACGGTCGACCCAGACGACTCGCCCGACCAGGTGTCGCTGGCCACGTGGGACGATTTCACGTATGACGTGTGGGCCGGCTATCGGATGAAGAATCCGGGCAAGGTGGCGGTGCCGCTGCGCATCGTCGAGGAGCGGCCCGATGTGACGATTGAGAAGTCCGGGAATCTGATCGGCTCGACGGAGACGACGTTTACCGTCACACGCGACCAGACCCGGGTGCTGCCGCTGAACCTGTTTCCTACGCTGCGGGTGAGCGGTGTTTTCGACGAGAGCGGTGCGGCGCTGGACTTCATCCAGGAGAACAAGGACTACGACCCGCAGTTTGCGGTGGTGCTGGCGCAGCCGGCAAAGGCCGGACAGAAGGTGCGCATCCTCACGCGCTACGCCGGGAAGGATGCGGTGCGTCGCGATGGTGAGGGAATGTATTACCTGCAGACGGGCGCGCGGGAGAGCTGGTACCCCTCGGGCCATAACAGCTTCGGCGACTTTACCAACTTCCGCATGACGTTCCACATCCCCAGGCGACTGCAGATTGTGGCGACTGGCAAAGAGGTGAGCCGCGACAGTGAAGGGAACAACACACGCGTGGTGTGGGCGACGGACAAGCCGATCCCCGTGGCTGGGTTCAATCTTGGCGACTTCAAGACGGCATCGCGGAAGACCCCGGCGGGGTTCGATGTGACCTCGTACGCGAACACTGCGCTACCGGACTCGGTGGCGCCACTGGCGAACGAGGGTGCGCTGGGCAGCCTGGACACCACGATGTTGCTCAAGAGCCAGGTGGAGCAGGGATGGGCGGCGATCCAGATCTACACGGATTACTTTGGGCCGCTGCCGTTCGATCATGTGGCGCTGACGGAGCAGAGCGCGTGCAACTTCGGGCAGTCGTGGCCCATGCTGGTCTACCTTCCGATGTGCGCGTTCTGGGATGCGACCGCGCGCCATGGGTTGGGGCTCGACCTGCATGATTGGAGCTACTGGGACGAGGTGACGCCGCATGAGGTGGCGCATCAGTGGTGGGGTTCGCTGATTGGCTTCGACAGCTATCGCGACCAGTGGATGAGCGAGGGCTTTGCCAACTTCTCCACTGGTGTGTACCTGAAGCAGACCGAGAAGACGATGGACAAGTACCGCGCGTTCTGGAAGGAGCAGCACCGCAACCTGCTGGAGAAGAATGCGAACGGCAAGCGTCCCGTCGATGTAGGCCCGCTGACGATGGGCTATCGCGTGAACAACGAGAAGACCGGGGACTGGGTGGCGCAGGAACTGATCTACTGCAAGGGCGCGTACGTGCTGCACATGCTGGAGATGCTGTACTGGACGCCGAAGTATGGCGAGACGCCGTTCCGCGAGTCGATGAAGCGGTTTACGCACGACTACTCGGGGCGGGCGGCGACGACGGAGGACTTCAAGGCGTCCATGGAGAAAGGCTTGCCACCCTGGATGGACCTTGACCACAACGGCAAACTCGACTGGTTCTTCAACGAGTGGGTGTACGGCACGGAGGTTCCGCGTTACGCGATCACGGGAGAGTTTACGGTGGCTGACGGACAGACCACGATGCACCTGAAGCTCGCGCAGTCGGGGGTGTCGAAGGATTTCAAGATGATCGTGCCCATTTATCTGCAGATGGACAACGGTGTGGTCACGCGGATCGGAGCGGCGCCTATCAGCGGCGACGATACGTACGAGCGCACGGTGAACCTGGGCAAGCTGCCTTCCGGGGCGAAGAAGCTGCTGGTGAACTACAACGGGGATGTGTTGAGCGAGTGATCATGAGGACGTGCAGCTACTGCGTCCTCGAGAGGCCGATTCACTGCTGGGGCTTGTCCTTTGGCGGCGACGGTGGCGGTGGAGTCTGCGTCGGCTTCTGCTGGTTATCGTCCTTCTGGTGGGTGATGTCTTCGCCGTTGTAGATAATCCGCACGTTGGTGTGGAACTGTTTGTAGTCGGTGTACTTGATGATGGAGCGGACGGTGATGTCCTCGGCCATGGCTCCGTTTTGTGGCGGGAAGTGCAGGGTGCCTTCGGCGCGGGTGTAGGTGGGGAACCAGTACTTGCCGTCGATTTGCTCGTAGTAGGTGGTGAAGGGTGGTGAGAGATCGGCGTGGCCGGGGCGGGTGTCCTGGGGGACGTTGAGACCGTTGACCATGACGATCTCGTCGTCCAGCTGATCGACCCAGACGCGGCCCTGGAAGTAGCGCTTGCCCTTCTCGTAACGCTTGGGCTCGACATCGAAGGCGTAGGTGTCGATCTCGTCGATCTTCTGGCGGCCAGCGTAGTGGAAGTTGTAGTCGGGCAGCTCGGGTGCGGTGAGGATGAAGGGGAGACGCTTCTCGATGTCCTTGAAGTCGTTCTCGGTCATGGTGACGCGTTCGATGGTGTTGGCGGGCGCGAAGACGACGTGTTCCTGGCGGCGGCCATCCTTGTCGAAGGTGATGTCGGTGACCTGGCGATACTCTCCATCGGGCTTGTTGGTGTCGTCGGAGATGGTGTTGAACTTCACTTCCTGACGGAAGGTGTACTGCAGCCGCGCGGCGGCGAATTCGCTTTCGCGAGCTCCCATTTTTTGAATGATCTGGTCGACGGTGATGCCGGAGGGGAGCGTGGGGTCGAGCTTGCCGAAGCCTTCCTGTGCGTGGACGGCGAGGGTGAGGCAGAGGGCGGCGGTGGCGAGGATCAGCTTCATTCGGGGCGTCGGTGGTCGGGTGGTGTGGTGAGCCTACCTCTGAGGTAGACGGGGAGCGGCGGAGGAAGGTTCCGCTGGGACGCCGGAGGTGGGTACCCCCCTCCCCCCTTTTGGGTCAAAGTATTCCAAGGGGAGACTTTAGGGGGGGACCTTGGGTTTTGTCGTTGGGTGTTGGGTCCGGATGCCAGATGCCAGTTTGCCAGTCGCCAGATGCTGCGGGCCTGGGCCTGGATACTACTTCTATTGTAGTGATTGGCGAAGGTCAGTCTGCCAAATGCTGCGATGGTTTTAGGGCGGTGACCTCGGGGCTTTGGTGGCGATTTCGCCCGGATTCATGGCGGGTTGCGGACGCAGATTCCCTTCGGGAATCACACACAGAAGCAGATCCCCTTCGGGGATGACAACAAGAAAAGCCACAGCGGTTGCGCGCTACACTCATCGCGATGAAGATCGCGGCGTGTTTCCTTCTTTCCTCTCTTTTTTTCGTGACGGGTGTTCCTTCCGGCTTCGCTCAGCAGAAGCGACCGATGACGTTTGCCGACCTGATGGCGATGAAGCGGGTGAGCGATCCGCAGATTTCGCCCAGCGGGAAGTGGGTGTTGTTCTCGGTGACGGATGTTTCGCTGGAGAAGAACTCGAAGGTGAACCATCTTTGGAGCGTTCCGCTTGGAGGGTCAAGGGTCGAGGGCCAAGGGCCAAGTGGGGCGAAGGAGAAGCAGGTGACCAGCGGCTCGGGCGAGTCGAATGGGCGGTTTTCGCCGGATGGTAAGTGGGTGATGTATTCGAGTGCTGCGGGTGAGGGGCAGTTGTGGCTGGCGAAGTGGAATGAGGCGATGGGAACGCTGAGTGACGACCAGATGCTGCCCTCGATTCCTGGGGTGCGGATGGGGCGATCTGGGCGCCTGACTCGAATCATTTTCTGTTTACGGCGCCGGTGTATCCGGAGTGCGAGTCGAAGGCGGCGGATGCGGCGAAGCGGCTGCACGAAGAAGCTCTCTGCAACTTCCAGCATGCGCAGGCGGAGAAGAAGAGCCCGGTGAAGGCGCAGATCTTCGAGAGCCTGCTGTACCGGCACTGGGACCACTACGAGGGCAGGACGCGGTCGCACATCTTCTGGACGAGCGTGGAGCATGCGCTCTCGCAGGGTGATCCGTATGGGCTGGAGCCGAAGGACCTGACGCCGGCGAGCGTGGTGGGGGATCGCGAGGCGCCTACGTTTTCGTTGGGTGGGCCGCTGGGGTATGCGATCGCTCCGGATGGGAAAGAGGTTGCGTATGTGGTGAATTTGGATAAGGTGCCGGCGGAGTCGACGAACAATGACATCTTCGTGCTGGATCCCGAGGGCGATGTGCACGCGGCGAAGAAGGTGTCGACGTCGCCGGGGAGTGATGATGGGCCGCAGTACTCGCCGGATGGGAAGTGGCTGGCTTGGAGGTCGCAGGCTCGGAATGGGTACGAGAGCGATAAGTTCGATCTGGTGGTGATGGATCGGGGGACGCTCACCGACAAGCCGAGGCCAACGCTCAGGAACCTCACGGATAAGTTCGATGGTTGGGTTGATGAGTTTGTGTGGGGGGATAACTCGAATCATTTGCTATTTGCTGCAGCACAACACGGCGCGGAGGATGTCTTCGATTTCTCGCTTCGTGGCGGAACGCTCACGGTTCAGACTTCCGGCACCCGGGGTTTCGAGATGGGACGTGACTCCGATCTCGCACGCGATGGAGAGCATCTCGAAGGTGCTGAGTACGGTTCGCTTGCCTCGGGCAAGAGTGGCGTACTTGTCGCAACCATGATGTCGGCACGCGCGCCGGCGGAAGTTGTTTCCTTGAAGCTGGACGACCGTGAAGAGGCTGATGACACCGGCGCGCGCATACCGCGATTTCGGTTCGATGGTGGACCCATCCGTTCGGTCCTGGCGGTTGAGGCTCGACTAACTCACGAGAACGATCGGAATTTGGCAGGGCTCGATCTTCCGAAGATGGAGTCCTTCTGGTTTGCTGGTGCGAATGGAACAAAGGTTGAGGGATTTCTGATTCAGCCGCCTGGCTTCGATCCGGCTAAGAAATATCCGTTGAAGTTTCTGATTCATGGCGGGCCGCAAGGGGCGTGGGGCGATGCTTGGTCGTACCGTTGGAATCCGGAGTTATTTGCGGCGGATGGATATGTGGTGGTGATGATCAACCCGCGTGGGTCTACGGGGTATGGGCAGAAGTTCCTGGAGGAAGTGAGCGGCGATTGGGGTGGGCGGCCTTACATCGACCTGATGAAGGGGCTGGATTATGCGGAAGCGGCTTACCCGTTTATCGATAAGTCGCGGGAGTGTGCGCTGGGGGCGAGTTATGGCGGGTTCATGGCGAACTGGGTGCTCACGCATACGGACCGGTTCAAGTGCATCGTGACGCATGACGGGATGTATAACCCGCAGGCGGCGTTTGGGGATACGGAAGAGCTTTGGTTCAACGAGTGGGAGTTTCGGCCGCTCGAGAAGGGCCAAGGAGCTAGGGCCAAGGGCCAAGGGGAAACCGGGGATGGGGTGGTGGAGCAGTCGAAGCCGGCGCGGCCTTGGGATTTTTATGATCGGCCGGCGGGTGAGGATCCTTTTCGGAAGTGGTCGCCGATGCTGAATATCAGGAATGCGAAGACGCCGACGCTGGTGGTGCATGGGCAGAGGGATTATCGGCTGGATGTGAGTGAAGGTCTTCAGTTGTTTACGGCGCTGCAGCTGCTGGGTGTGCCGTCGAAGATGTTGTACTTCCCGGATGAGGGGCATTGGGTGTTGAAGCCTCAGAACTCGGAGCTTTGGTGGAAGACGGTCGGGGATTGGTGTGACAAGTGGACGCATAGCAATGCGTATGCGGGCACGAAGTGAAGCGGATGTAAGAGCGACAGCAAAGGAAAACGCGAAGGCACGAAGGACGCCAAGGTACACAACGGGAGTTTGGGCCGTCCTGAAAAGCAGATCCTCTTTGAGGATGACAACAACAACGGCGGGGATGACGGCAAAAAGGCCAACGAGGGCGTGAAAGAGGACAATAGGATCTATGTCGTTTGGAAGATCGAATAAGCCGAAGCCTTCGTTGCCGTATGAGGAGTTGCTGGACCATGCGGTGAAGTCGCTGGCTTCGAAGATGAAGAGTGAGCGGGACCTGCGGTACAAGATTGCGGAGCGGGCGGAGGATGCGGACGATGTCGCGCGGGTGATGGAGAAGCTGAAGGAGCTTGGATACCTGAGCGATGAGCGGTTTGCGGCGGAGTACACGCGGTCTCGGCAGGAGAACGAGAAGTTTGGGCGGCGGCGGGTGCAGCAGGGGCTGATGCAGAAGGGCATCGCGACGCCGGTGGCGAGCGCGGCGTTGTCGACGGCGTATGACGAGATTGATGAGGCGGCGCTAGCGCGGAAGTATGTCGAGCGGAAGCGGATGAAGGCTCCTAGCGGCGACCGCGAGCAGAAGCAGAAGGAGACGGCGAAGATCATGCGGCGGCTGGTGGCGGCGGGGTTCTCGTCGCGCGCGGTGTGGAAGGTGCTAAGGGACTGGGGCGGGAGCGAGATCGAGGAAGCGGAGATCGTGGATGATGGCGATGGTTCGGCGGAGGGCGTCTAAGTTCGGGTGAGAGCGAAGCGAAAGACAACAGCAAGGGCAACTGCAAACGCGGCGGACGCAAAGGACGCGGCGGGACGCAGCGTTGGAGCGGCTCCGGAGCGGTTGATTGCGATTGACTGGTCGGGGCGGGTGGATGCTGCAGGGCAGCGGCGGCACATCTGGGCGGGGGTTTGGACGCGGCGAGAGGGTAAGGCTCCGCGGGTTGCGCTGGAGGCGGGGCGGACGCGGGAGGAGATTGCGGCTTGGCTGATCGAGCTGGCGCGGGAGACGCCGCGCATGGTGGTGAGCCTGGATTGTTGCTTCAGCTTTCCGGCGTGGTTCCTGGCGGAGCATGGGTGCGCGACGGTGTTTGCGTTCTGGCGGCGCGTGGTGGATGGGCATGGGGAAAGGTGGCTGTCGCGGGAGTGCGAAGAGGTCGCGCGGGATGAGAGGTTTTGGGGCGCGCCGCATAAACGTCCTGAGCAGTTTTGTGGCGTGGGGCTGCGGCGGATGTTTCGGACGACCGACTTCGACAACAAGTTTGCGCAGGCGCTTGAGGGCGGCGATGCGGTGCGGGCGGCGAAGATGCGCGGCATCACGCCGAAGTCCCCGTTTCAGATTGGTGGCTCGGGCAGCGTGGGCACGGGGTCTTTGCGGGCGATGCCGGTGCTGCTAAGGCTGCATGAGGCGGGATTTCGGATATGGCCTTATGAGCATGCTGCGTTGGACGCGCGTGCGCCGAAGCCGCTGCTGGTGGAGATGTATACGCGGCTGATGACGGGGGCTGTCGCGAAGAGCAATGAGAGCGCGCGGAAGAGTTACTTAGCGGAAAAGCGCAAGAGCGATGCGGTGTTTGCGGGGCTGACGCGCACGGTGCTGCGCAAGGCGGAGGCGTCCGAGGATGCGTTCGACGCGCTGGTGAGCACGATGGAGATGGTGCGCTATGCGGAGACGTTTGGCTCGCTGCGGGCGACGAGGGACCCGGTGCTGAAGCTGGAGGGGATTACCTGGCGGCCGGGGATTGGGGATGTCTGACGCGCGCAGTGTGCGGCGGCTGGCGAAAAGGTTCGATTGAGTTAAGAGTTTGGGGCTGGGAGTTTGGAGTTCAGATTCCAGATTCCAGTTGGCCAGATCCCAGGATCGGGAGTTGCGGGAGTGGGGGCAGGGCGTCTATCTGTGCGGCCAACTGGCGGAAGAGCTGGATGGCGCGGAGGCAGTCGGCGTCGAGGTCGTAGTGGATGTTTTGGGTGAGGTAGGTGCGGACAGTCCGCTCGGGGAGGTTGATGCGGGGGGACCACTCGGCGACGAGGGTTTCTATGTTTGCTTTGCCGGCGATGCGGCTGTTGTTGGTGTCGTCGATGAGCTGTTGTGTGGTGACGCCGCTGGGGCCGCCGTGATCGCTGAGGGCTTCGGGGCGGACGGCCCAGACGGCGGCTACCCAGGGAAGGCCGGTGTGCTGCCGCCAGAGCTGGGCGAGGTCTAGCCAGAGAAGTGAGCCGGCGGGGTCGATGGCAGCGCGCCGCTCGCGGGCGAGGAGCGCGGGATCGCCGATGAGGAGCGCGGCGTCGGCTTGCTGGAGCATGGAGAGCGGGTCTGCGGGATGCTCGACGAAGTCGGGATGGTTGTCGTGGAAGTGGGCGAAGAGGACCTTGGCGTAGGCGAGAGAGCTGCGGGACGCGGAGTCGGCGGCGACGGTTCGGACGTTGTGGAGGGCTACGTCGACGCTGAGGTTTTGGGGGTTCTTGACGAGTAGAAGGATGCTGCGGACTTCGCCCAGCGAGGCGATGGTGCAGCCGGGCACGATGGCGAGGTGTCCGTCGAGCTCGGCGATGGGGATGAGGCCGAGGTCGGCTTCGCCGGCGTGGAGCTGGGCGGCGCATTGCGCGGGGGTGGTGTACGCGATGTCGTAGCGCGTGCGCAGCTCGGTGGCTGTGGGCTCGTGCTCGAAGTTGTAGAGGAGGGGGGCGGGGTTGAGGAACGAGATCGCCGCGACACGCAGAGGCACAAACATATTTTAGTCGGCAACGTGGTCCGGGGCGTTCCGGGAGTCGATGATCGGACTTTTAGCTTTTAGTCTCCATCACCCGGTCTAAACCCACCGCCTTTAGGCGGTGTGCTTTCAGCGTCTTGCTGGATACTGGAAGAGATGGTGGAGTATCGCAAGAACGCGCATTCCGTGTGGGACATC
>NZ_JBMHYI010000013.1:0-80778 GCF_058498515.1 Bryocella sp. | reverse complement strand
TCGCAAGAGACCGACAGCTTCTGGGACTGGGCTCTGCTGGAGTTGCTCGTGCAGAGCGGACTGCGGATCGAAGAGGCATCCGACCTCACGACCCTCGATATCCTCAAGCGCAAGATGCCCGATGGTCGCATCTACTATCTGCTGCATGTAAAGCCCTCGAAGTTCGACCGCGCTCGTGTCCTGCCCATCGGTGACGGACTGGGTCGTGTCATCGCCGAGATCGTTCGCCATGTGAAGCGCTTTCATGGCACCAGTCATGTGCCTGTCTGCAACCACTGGAACCTCGCGCAGAAGATGCCACGGCCACCGGCACCGTATCTGATCCAGGCCCTTCGGCACCCCAGCGCACCAGGACTCCAGACGATCCGTACACGCATCAAGGCTGTCTCGGTCGGTGCAGGTGCGCGTCGCGCCGATGGCTCACCGCTGATTCTGTTACCTCACGACTGTCGGCGCGTCTTCGCCTCCGAACACCTGAACAACAACACGCCCGTTCACATCATCCAGGCTCTGCTCGGACACGCCTCGCTCGACACCGTCATGATCTATGCCAAGCTTTACCCCAGCCAACTGATCGAAGAGTATCGCAAGACCATGCGTGGTCTCTACAACGCCCACTATGGAGAAGAGGGACTCAAGAACCCGACTGCAGAAGAGTGGGCTGCCTTCGCCGCCAACTGTAACCTGCGCGATATGGGCACGCATCTCTGCGCCCTGCCCACCGGAGAACACTGCCCAAAGGGCCTGCTCTGTCTCGGCTGCACTCACGCCCAACCAAAGAAGAGTGCAGTGCCTGTATTTCGACGCATGCTCTCCAGCCATCAGCGAAGTCTAAACGCCGCAAAGGGACACAACGAACCCGCCGGACAGATCGCCGCCCGCGAACTGGAACTCGTCCGTATCCAGACCGCCTTGCAACGAGCGAGCGAACTGAGCGATGATGTGGCTGCTGCCATCGAGGCGCACGCCTGAACTCCTCGCACCCTGCGGCGGAGCACGGTGGCGGGCCATGCCGGGCGCAAATCACGAGATAATCTGTCGAAGACGTAGGCCGAACGGAAGCCCACGAGGACAGCCTGATTCTGAATGCGAACATCCTTGTTTGCTTCCTCATCCTTCTTGCGACGGATACCGATTACGGGAGCAAGGATGCGGATGCCTTTCTCGCCTTTCATCACGCGACGGCCAAGCTGGTTCCACGCATACATCCCGGCCACGCGCGAAGCCTGCGGCTTTTGCCTCGCGATCTCCAAAATATTGCCGAATGAGTAGCGATGGAATCGCCCCATCGCGGTCAAATAGGCGGTCAATCCTTCGCTGTGTCCCTGCTCCAATTGCGCGATCAAAAGTTGGACGTTCGCTGCGATTGCTTCCTTCACCGTTTGCTGTTTGTGGGGTGTCGGTACAGCGTCGGGAGCGGTGTTCTCTTTGTCGTTTTGTCTGCTGTCGTTTGAGGGGTTGACGGTGACGGAGTGGGTGACTTTCGATAACTTCTTCATGGTGGTTCCTCCTGTTGGGCTGTTGCGCTTGCCGTTGCCTTTGAATGGGCAAGTGGCAGGTACATACATGCCGAACGCCTCCTGGCGAAGGTGGGGGGTAGCAACTGCAAGCCGAGGGGTATCCCCACCCTTGCAACGGGAGTGCAGCGGAAGTGGAAAGGGCGTAGCGCAGCGGAGGTCTGCACAAGCGCAGCGCGGAAGATTGGGGAGTGGCTTGCGGGCGCGAGGGGATACCTCCCCTTAGAGGTTTTGGCGGTTGCTGTTGTTCTTGTCGGAGGGGCGTTGCGGGGAGGGCGGACCGCCCCGCAGAGGTGGGGGCGGAGGATGCAAAGCAGCCGCAGACCGGAGGAGACTTCCTCCTCCAAAAGGTGAACTGTAAGCGTAGTTGAATCCCTTTGCACGTTCATGTCAATGCTAGTCAGTTCACGCGCTATGATGCCTCGTTACTGCGGGGTGAAAAGCGAAGTACGCTCGCGTGGATTGGGACAGACTTCCGTTGTCCGAAAAGATTGCGCGGGCGTTAACGCAGATTCACCGGATGGAAAAGAAGTCTAATCGGGTGGTCTGAGACTCGAATTCACCCTGATATCCTCCCTCTGGTAACTACGCCCACTGCACTGACTTTCGTGTTGAGTCAGCCCAGAGGGAGGGTCAGGTTGCGCTATTATATGCGGGCGGACCATCGATGAAGAATGGGACGCTATCGGTGTCCCCCTCGTGTGGATTCAGTCGGAGGCAATAGCGAGTTTCGCGTATTTGCTCCACAAAAGAATCACGGTACTTGACGTACCCGTGGACCCACACAATCAATTCTTCTCTTTGCAACGCGGCGAGTTCGGCTTGAGTGGGTTCCCACGAGGCGCGTCTACCCATGTTGTCTCCGGGGACAATTGGAAGGCCGCGTCCAGCGGTCCATTGGGATGTATCGCCGTTTTGGTAACTCGGGGGAATTTGGGGCAATTCTTGACCCCTATTCAAACGGTCGACGGCAAAGCCAATCTCTGTAATAAATCCCGGAGTCTTGCCGATATTCTCATACCGGAAGCCAATTCGTCCCACTGTCTTGTTGTCCTCTCCCTTGTCCCAAACCATATCCGCTCTGCACACAAACCACGCTCTTTCAGAAGTAATCATGTGGTCCGCTTGCTTGAGCGCGGCCTCCGCAGCTTCCCTGGCGGCTTTGGCATTATCAGTCGCAGCCTCAGCCAAGGTGCGAAAATAACCGGCATGTTTCAACAAATGGCGGGCCTGCTGACACAAAAAGTAGCCCTGCCCTGCGCCTACTAAAGCGAGTACGCCCGTGAAAGCAACGAGCCACCATGTGTAGTCGGCCAGTTTCCTTTGTATCTCTTTTTCCTCTTGGCGATCTGCGCTATGGTCATCCACGGTTGGCGCTTCCACTTGAACGACAACAGACGGTGTTTTCGGAGTACCAGTGTCTTCGTGCTGAGCGCCGGACTGTTGCTGCCCCTTGGAACCGCCATCGCTTCTTGTGATCTGCGCTTTTGGTGCGTTGGCCGGATTACCTTGAGGGTTCAAGGCGAAGAGGCTTACCGTTGCCAACGGACCGAACACAGCGAGTATCGCCAGATGTCTCAGCATGATTCAAAGTCCCTGACACCATGTAGAGTTGGAGAATAGCGACGGAAGCTCTGCCCTTCAATCTCTGCAACTGTCTGGTTGATCTTAGCGTCGGCTGCCCCTTCAGTGTCAAAAAGGCACACGCTCTCCGGTTCTTTCGGGGGAGTGCCAGCCAGTCCGTGAAACACCTCGACTCGAAAACTTTGCTCTTTCAAGTTCGGAAAATGCTTCAGAACGATCTGGTAAAACTCATCACCCTCCTTGACTGCGGTGTCCGCCCGATAAAACACTCTTTCACGGCTCTTTATCATGGTGGCTTCCTCTTGCGATTTCCTTCTGTACTGCGCTGCGCAAGCATGAACTACAACACTACAACTTGAATCCGTTGGCACTAACCGTGTGCCAACCTACATCCTCACTTCGTTCTGTTGTTCCGATCTTAAAGTTTTACTTCGACTCCCGCGCTACCACCCGGACCTAGGAGTGGTTGAAACACGACGCTGTGTCTTTCGACAAGTTGAAGTTCCAACACCGTGGGCAGAAGCTAAACTCATCCGCTGATTCTTGGCCACAGTCGGCACAAAACATCTCGGCAATCTCCTGAAACTTGCGGCAAGTTTATCACTGGCGACCAGTGCTCATGGTGCCTAAGCCATGTGGGTCATTTCAGAAGCAGTTAGACCTGCTTGGAAACCACCGTAGATATTCCTTCGGCGCTATAGGCGCTTGATACTGGATGAGAACGGAATCGGGGCTGACTAAAACTCTCAAATCACAGCATGTCGGTGATTGATCCGTTGCTCCAACTCAGCAATAAGCGCGATCACCTCATTCACCGTGGGTATTGGACCAAAGACCATGCCAGACATTGCTTCGTAATCCCGCCGCAGATCAGCGAGCATCCCGTCATGGGGAGTCAGAGCGAAGCTGCCGGGAACGGCGGAGGCCAAGTCAAGATCGGGTCGGTTGAAGAACATCCGCGCGTGGCGCACGCAGTCCTCGGCCATCGCTGCATCTTCCGTTGCCTTCCGGCCAGTCTCCGAAATCAAGAGCCGGTAAACATCGTAGTAATGACGCGAGACGCGCTGCCCGCCTCCCCTCAGTTCGCCACGGCGGTCCCACCATCGGCGCAGGCCATGCAGGATAACAACCTTGTCCCAGAAGGTGCGACCGGGGTCAACGGTCGTCACGTTGCCGACCGCTAGATCAAGGTTCGGAAGATTGTCCGCGATGTACGGCTTTACGACGACGGGAGCATGAGGATCAAGAGCCGATTTCGCACCGGATTCGATCTTGATGGCGCGACGGATATAAGCATTTCCCTTTGCGGTTGCAGTGGGATACCAGAACAGCAAGCTCTGACGGTCGGGGTCAGCGGGATCGGGTTCCACACGCGCCCGATTCGCATTCAGGTTCGCGGATTCGAGTGTCTGCCGTAGCAGCGCACTCAATCCCTGCAGCATCGGACCTTGAATGTACGTCTGGCAGGCGGTTTTTATGGCCTGCAAGCGGGCGTTGCGTTTCTTGCCGCTCAGAGCTTCCAACTCCTCGACAGTTGCGGGCTGTCCAATATCTTCCCGGAAGACAGTTATGTCGATGTCTTCGGAAAACCGTTCGATCAAACCGTACCCTTTCGAGAGCGAGGTTCCGCCTTTGAAGAGCAGGCGTGGGCCGCCGGCCTCCAGTTCATTGAAGAGCGCGTCGAGCGTCCAACAGACCCAGAAGTCCTTTTCGATGTTCTGCTCATTGGTGCGCAGACGGTCGGCAGCGCCGACAAAGAGGTCGCGGCGCTCCTCGTCGCTCGCAGCCAGTACGGTTTGAAAGCCCTCGGTCATCGGCTGCTCGAACCCGTCGCCCTCTTCATGATATGGGCCGGTGCTGGAGCGAGTCTGGAGGGCTTTGCTGTCTCTGTCGGCGGCGGCACCACAGCACTAACCTGCTGGAGCAGGTCGCGCACGATCACCCGCATCCACTCAGGCAGCGCCGACAGGCCGCTGCGCAAGTCGTCCTGGATGGACTGTCCATGATCGGGGTCTCTGAGGATAGAGACAAGGCGCTTGCGGAGGCTTCCGTCATCGGACGGAAGCATGTCGCGCAGCCAATGGAGTGCCTGCACGAAGCGCATGGCGGGACGACCTGCCCAGTAGAGACGGCTGGGCGCGGCGGCTTGGAAATCGAGGGTGAGGTTGCCGAGGGTAATGGGCCGCAGGCGACCATCCGTTAGCACGCCGATGCGCGCCGGGACAGCGTCGGTGAGTCCGAGGTCGTTGGCGGCGGTGAGGCCATCAACCACCACCCGGACCTTGCCCTTCCGGGCCAGCGCGTCGATCACGTCGCGCGGGTTTGGATAGGTAGGCTTTCCGGTAAGACGGTTATCTTGGGGGATGTCGTAGAAGCCGCGCGCAATCCGTCGCAGGCTTTTGGAAGCAACTAGCCGGTGGAGGGCTTGATCGACCGCAGTGCGCGGTCCAAGGTCGGCGAAGTCCTCCGGAATCCAGACGTGCGGCTGCGCCGGGGCGGAGATGCGGTCCCAGATGGCGGCTGGAATGCTGGATGCCGGAGTGGACATGGGATAGCCTTATGTCAGATAAATGCAACAAACTTCTGACTTCATCAATATAACCCTATGTCAGGAAAATGCAACAAACTTCTGACTACGGTTCCTGTCGGCCTTCCCCGCTCGCAAGTTCCCGGCGGATTATCATCCCGAGATGAGTGAATTCATGAAGCGTGCGGCCTGCCACGAAGCGGGGCACATCATCGTCGCTTTCAAACTAGGCATCCGGGTAGAGGGCGTGCGTGTAGCAAACGGGCTCCTCCTGACAGATGTATGGGCGGATGACCTCGATTCAACGTCACGGCCAGCGATAGATCGCTATGCATTCTTAGCGGGAGGGATCGCTGGCGAGCAATTCATCTTCGGGGATCACGACCGCGTTGCGATGCGGGACGACCAAGCGAAAGTTACTCAACGAAATGGTGCTGCGATCGATACTTATATTCCCGAGGCTCGGGCAATTCTGAACGCTAACAAGAGTCTCTTCGACCGAACCACATTGGACCTAACCGCGCAGTGGATATGCGCTCGTGCCGAGGCTCAATTCAGCTTCGATCCAGACTCCTACGAGATTTTATCCCGGATGGAAATCGACCAGATGTTGCAGCGATGCTAGTGCTATTGGTGAACGCCGTAGCGGTTAGCGGTCCGCCAATTGCTGTAGTGTCCGTTTTTGTGATGCGCGTTTGTCGCGCCGGGGTAATTTCCGCCATGCGCCACCGTGTGGTGACCGCCGCCATAGTATGGGCGGCGGCCTGCAGAATGCGGGACCGATGATCTTGGAGGTCTCACCGGTCGTGTTGCCACGCGACCGGTAACAGGCTTTGCGATCCGAGTAGACGGCACAGCCGCAATCGACACGGGAACAAGCATCAGCGGGCATAGGAGCGCGAACGCCATCATGATTGATTTCATGCGATTCTCCATCCTTTGACGCTACTATTATTGAAGCCTAACAGTACAGCCCCTGAGGTCATATGTTCAAGTGTCGAAAGCACAGTTTAGGACGGTTGGTCTTGGCGTCGGCCCTGGTCACAGTCATTTCACCGCCCCCCATGTGTCCTGCTCAGGCTGTCCCGGCGTTGCAAGGCCGGGGGATTGATCCCGCCGTTCTGGCCAAGGCGAGCAATGGGGACGCTGCGTCGCAGACGCTCGTGGGAATCGCCTATGCCAAAGGGGCCGGAGTCCAAAAGGACTTGAGCATCGCAGTGTCTTGGTACCGCAAAGCCGCCGACCAGGGCAATCGTGATGCGGAAGTTCGTCTGGCCAATTGCTACCTCAATGGGAGTGGCGTGGAAACAGACGTTCAAGAAGCCCTCCACTGGTACTCCTCAGCAGCCAATTTAGGCGACACCGAAGCTCAAAGACAGCTCGGGTTCATGTACAGGGACGGGGAATATTTCTGGAAAGTCAAGGAAGATGACGCAGAGTCCTTTCGCTGGTATAGCCTTGCTGCCAATGGCGGCGATGCTGATTCCGAAAATGCCGTGGGCGCAGCCTATCGCTCTGGTACCGGTGTCCCACAAGATTTCGGACAGGCCGTGCTCTGGTATCGGAAAGCCGCAAAGCAGGGCAATAATTCCGCTGAGTTCGCTCTCGGTAACATGTATGAAAACGGTGTGGGCGTAGCGAAAGACCACGCCGAGGCTGTGCGGCTGTACCGGCTTGCAGCAGAAGCAGGTAACGCTGACGCACAATACTTCCTCGGAAATATGTATTACAAAGGCCTTGGATCGGCCAGAAATTTCCCGGAGGCAGTGCGTTGGTTTCGGAAGGTCTCTGACCAGAAATATTCGCAGTTGCATGAAAGATGGACAGCTCGCTATACGCTGGGCGACATGTACTACAACGGTGAAGGCGTACCGAAGGATTACGGCGAAGCACTCCGCTGGTACAGTTTGGCCGCCGAGATTGACGTGTTGGGAACGGCGCTAGCTCAGGTCGGGGATATGTACTATAAAGGCCAAGGCACGTCCGAGGATCACGCCGAAGCGGTCCGCTGGTACATGAAAGCCGCCGCGAAGGATAACGAATATGCGCAGCTGCGGCTTGCGATGAGCTACGACGCCGGCGATGGTGTTCAAAAGAGCGATTCGCAGGCAGCAAATTGGTACATGAAGGCAGCCGACCAAGGATCAGAGTCAGCTATGCTCAATCTCGGCAATATGTACAGCGACGGCCGTGGATTGCCGCGAGACTATTCCTCTGCAATGGAGTGGTACCGAAAGGCGGCGGACAAAGGGCTGGGCGGCGCGATGGTTAATATCTGCCTTCTCTATCGAGACGGGAATGGTGTTGCCCAAGACTATTCTCAAGCGATGACTTGGTGTCGCAAGGCCGCGCAAAAGGGAGAACCGATTGCGTTCTCTGCAATTGGGGGTCTCTATTTAGAGGGTAACGGCGTGCCTCAGGATTATGCCGAGGCGCTCCGTTGGTATCAGAAGGCCGCCGATCAAGGATATGACCGGGCTCTTTTGGCGATTGCCCTGATGTACGAGCAGGGAGAGGGAGTTCCTCAAGACGTAGGAGAGGCGTACTTCTGGTACAACCTTAGCTGCTCGTCTCCGCTACCCGCTGAGGTATTGGACAAATGGCGTCATTGGCGTGACGAGGCGGCCAAGAAGCTCACGGCAGGACGGCTCGCGGAGATACAGAATCGAACGCGCCAATGGGTGAAGACGCATCCTCCAATTTACGATTAGTTCAAAGCCATCGGGCCGTCTATAGAGGTACTTAGCCACAGCCGCAATCCATCATTGAGACTCGACATAGTTGCAACGTTCGTATGCAAGCGCCTTAACGTGCTTGGCCCGGTGCCGGGCTAAAGCGGGCCGGTTCCGGCCCCAAAACACTCCAGGATGGTTCCATCCTGGCCCAACTGAGGGGAGTGGTGGTGCGGGCGGGGGGACTTGAACCCCCACGACCGGTTAGGGTCTGCGGATTTTCATACCACTTCGGCTTTCGCCGCACCGCCAAACGGCGGCTTCGTGGTCTGGACTATCCCTTCACCATTCCCCGTATGAGGTTAGGTGCTGCCCGTCTAGTCTCTACACCTTCCCAGAAGTCCTTCCGGGCTTGGCTCGGGATTGCCATTCAAGGTTTCCCCGACTTTGAGCAGTTCTACTCCGCCGGTTTCCCTGACGGGCACTCAATTTCCTTAAGTCCGCTGTGTCTGCCGATTTCACCACGCCCGCGTGATGTTTACCACAACCCCATCATAAAGCACGGAGCGAAGGTCTACGCTTCGTCCGCCAAGCGCACTGCTTCCGCTCGACCGGGGCCTTTCTTGGAAATCACCTTTTTCTTTGGACGTGGCTTCATGATGTTGATTGCGGAAGCATCGAGTCTTGTCTTCAAATGGGATGCGTAATATTTCTCAATCATCTCCACGCTTGTCCGACAGTTCTTGGCGATCTGATAGATGTCGGCCCCTTCGAGCAGGCGCAGGCAAATGTATGTATGGCGGAAGCTATAGGCAGTTCGTGGCCTACCATCGCGGTCGGTGCGGAGTTTTTCTTCCTCAAGAATTGCATTGAATAAATCGCGAGGCCATTTCGGAAAGAGAAGATCGGTAGATCCTGGCTCGTGCCACTCTCCGTTCGCTATGGATGCGGTGCGACTGCCCGATCTCCCCGGCCCACCATCTGGTCTTGTGCGGGCTTTCAGCCGCTCAAATGGATGCACCGCTCCCGCCGTGCTCTTGCAATAACCAACACCGCGTTTTCCACGTACTTCGATCTCAAGGATGGTTTGGCCGCTGCCCTCGTCTTCGACCACCATGACATCCCGAAACTGAAGGCGCATTGCCTCGTCCGGGCGGAGGCCGGTATTGGTTGCGAATAGAACGTAATCGTGAAGTTGCTCCGCTTCCCAACGGAAGCGGGGCTGCTTGGGATCGAGGGCGCGTTTTCGCGTCGCCTCGTAAAGCTGCTTGTACTCTTCCGGTGAGAACCATGCTCTATGGGAAATCTTCGGCGACGAGCGATACGGCTCTGACAAATCCGGCAGATGATCGATCCATCCATGCCGCAGAGCTGTCTTGAAAATCTGGCGCAGAGTCACGATCTCCTGGTGCATGGTGTTATGCGCCAGCGGCTTGCCGCGTTGAGCCTTGCTTTCTTCGAGCCGACGGATTCGATACTCGTTGACTTTGCCAGAGGTGATTTCAGGGAGCACCATGTTGCCGAAGAACGGGATGAGGTGGCCATCTGTACGCGCGTGTTGTCCGCGCGCATAGGTCGGGCTCCGTTCTCCCTGCGTGATGATGTCGAATTCGCGCAGGTACAACTTGCCCGCTTCTCGGAACAGTTTCCCGCTTTTCAGCTCACCGTCGCGGAGCTTGCCGCGCAACTGCAGATACCAGTCTTCTGCGACTTCCTTTGCCTTCGAGAGACTGTCTTCTTTCGTGGTCGTGCGTCGATTCCTTCCCGCTAGATAGCTGGCGCATTGCCAGCTAGAGCTGTTCGGACGCCTGTAGACATGAACTTTGCCACCGAGGATGGTGTGGTGTTCGGACATACGTGGCCCACCTTCTGTCCCTCCCAAAACTGCGAAAATGTGGAAGGGATGTGTAAGGATAGCGCTCGGCGGTGATTCCGGTCAACTATATTTATTTTCAACAATTTAGGTGATGCTTAGATTGTGACTTAGACGATTTTAAGTCCGCTGTGTCTGCCGATTTCACCATCCCGGCGTGGCCTGCAAACCCATCCTACCGTAGCGAAGCCCCAGCGCCACGTCGGCGAAGAACTGCCGGAACGAAGCAACGCTGACCGCCTTTCCGTTCCTCGGGAACCATCTCCACCCTCTGCGCGTATCACACCTCATCCGCGCAGCCCGCGGCTGAGCCCTATGCCGATCCGAGAGATCATCCTCCAGACACTTGCCGCCCTGCGCGAAAGCAAGCTGCGCAGCTTCCTCACGATGTTCGGCATCGTCTGGGGCATCACGTCCGTCATCCTCCTCGTGGGGCTCGGCATCGGCTTCAATCGCGACCAGCACGAGCGCATGAAAGGCCTCGGCACCGATATCGCCATCATGTTCGGCGGTAAGACCGACCTTCCCTGGGAAGGCTATGCCTCCGGTCGAGACGTGCGCTTAAACATCGCCGACGCTATCGCCATCCGCGATGGCGCCCCGCTGGTCAAGACCGTCTCCCCGGAGATCCGGTCCACGGTCCAGCAAGTAAGCCGCTACAACGCCTCCAGCCGTGCCGTGCGCGGCGTGTGGCCCCAGTACCAGACCTTCCGTTCGCTCAGCGTCTCTGAAGGCCGTCTGATGAACGACGAGGACGAGCAGGACGGAGCCCGCGTCGTGCTCCTTGGCTTCGACAGCGCGCGCCAGCTCTTCCCCGGCAAGCCCGCTATCGGCGAAACCGTCATGATCGCCGGCTATCCCTACATCGTCATCGGTGTGATGGAGAAGAAGAAGCAGAACGGAAGCTACGGCTCTGGCCCCGACAACTCACAGCTCTTCGTCCCCTTCAGCGCCATGGAGCGCGACTTCCCCATCACCGGCAAAAACATCACCGAAGGCTCCGTCAGCAACATCGTGATTCAGCCCGTCTCCGCCGCGCTGCACAAGCAGGCGGTGCATGAGGTCCGCGTCATCCTCGGAGCGCGCCACCACTTCGACCCCGTCGATCCCGACGCCGTCTGGACCTGGGACACACTCCAGGGCGCGGAGTTCACCGACCACATCTTCGGCGCCATGACCATGTTCTTCGCCATCGTCGCTCTGCTCACGCTCGCCCTCGGCGGCATCGGCGTCATGAACATCATGCTCGTCGCCGTCACCGAACGCACCCGCGAGATCGGCGTGCGCAAGGCCCTCGGCGCCACGGCCAAGGACATCCGCCGCCAGTTCCTCGCCGAATCCGCCGTCATCACCCTGCTCGCTGGGGGCATCGGCCTGGCCTCCGGCACAGGCCTCTGCCTCATCATGCGGTTCATCCCCATGCCGGACTTCATCCCGCATCCCGCCATCTCCACCTTCGCCATCGTCGCTTCGCTGGTAACGCTCGCCGCCATCACGGTCTGCGCCGGCATGTATCCCGCCCTGCGCGCCGCCCACATGACTCCCATCGAGTGCCTGAGAACGGACTGATCGACCCACATGCAATTCCGTGAAGCCATTGCGCAATCCATCTCCTCGCTGCAGCGCAACCGCCTGCGCTCCGTCCTCACCATGCTCGGCATTGTCTGGGGATTGGTCACGGTGGTGCTGCTGCTGAGCTACGGACGCAGCCTCGGCCAGACCGTCCTCAATGGCTTCCTCGGCCTCGGCGACAACGTCATCATGGTCTGGGGCGGACAGACCTCCATGCAGGCCGGCGGCGAGCGCTCCGGACAGAAGATCCGCTTCCACGCCGGAGACATGGAAGCTGTCCGCGACTCCCTGCCCTTCCTCAAGGCCGTCTCCCGCGAGACCGATGACTCCTTCGCCATCAAGTATGGCGACAAGGTCGTCAACATCTCCTCCAAGTGCATCGATCTCCCCTACGGCGGCATGCGCCGGCTCTACGTCGAGCAGGGCCGCTACTTCGAAGCCGGCGACTTCAGCGATCACCGCAACGTCATCATCTTCGGAGCCCACGCCGCCCAGCAGCTCTTCAACGGCTATCCCCCCGTAGGCGAAACCGTCGAGGTCGAAGGCCATCCCTTCACCGTCATCGGCGTCCTGCGCAACAAGATCCAGGACTCCTCCAACAACGGTCCCGACAACGAAAACGTCTTCGTTCCCTTCGACACCCTGCGCGAGATCCGTCAGCAGCGCGATCCCAACTCTATCGTCTTCCAGCCCTCCTCCGGCGATCAGCATCTGCAAGCCCTGCAAGCCGTGCGCACCGTACTCTCGCAGCGCTATCACTTCGACCCCAAGGACGAGAAAGCAGTGCCCGCATGGGACACCGTCGAGGACGCAAAGCAGATGATGCAGTTCAACATTGCACTCGAAGTCCTGCTCGGCCTCATCGGCGCGATGACGCTCGCCGTCGGTGGCATCGGCGTCATGAACATCATGCTGGTCTCAGTCACCGAACGCACCCGCGAGATCGGCCTCATGAAGGCCCTCGGCGCCCGCCGCCGCGACATCCTCGCCCAGTTCCTCATGGAGAGCCTCGTACTCACCTTCCTCGCCGGCATCATCGGCATGATCGTCGCGGTCGCCGCCGGCTACATCATCCCGCCTATGCCGCTCTACTCCGAGATCTACAAGACCGCCAATCACGAAGGTGACATCGTGCTCCGCGCCAGCATGGGAACCCTCGGAGCCAGCTTCGTCATCCTCGCCCTGGTCGGAATCGTCTCCGGCTTTCTTCCCGCCTGGCGAGCCGCTCGCATGGATCCCGTCGTCGCCCTGCGGCACGAGTAGCGGCAGCTCACCCGCAGCAAAGGAAAAGGCCCGGAACGCAATCCGCGCTCCGGGCCATGAATTCTTGATCTTTCTTCTACGACGAAACTACTTCGCCCCGGCAGACGTCTTCGCGTCCGACGTGTCCGCCACATGCTTGCGGCAGCGATCCATGATCGCGCCCCGCAGCTTCGACGACAGGTCATCGGGAAACTCATAGGGCTGGTGTCCACGATAGACGTCGATCGTCTGGCGAGTCGTGTCCACAACCACTTCACAGTGATGACACGAGCCGAGGTGCTCTTTCACCTCTGTAAGCAGCTCAGCGTCGATCTGACCGTCAAAGTAGTCGGTAAGTTTCGCCAGAAAATCGGTGCAATTCACTTCGAGCCCTCATCGGGAACGGTGGCTGCTCATCTGCCCGCCGTTCTTCAGCATCAGATTTCACCACGCTGCGCCCGCAGACGTGTCGCCCTGCATTTTCGTACTCGCTCGCCGCTCTCTGCCGAGAGATCAGCAGCAAAGTCAGCAAGTCTACTTCCCTGGACCCATACCATCGGCCTGCGACGATACACCTGTCAAGCAGGTGTCGCCTTACGGAAATACCGGCTCAACCTCTCGCGAAGCTGAAGCCGCGCACGCAGGAGCCGGCTTTTTACCGCTGGAACACTCAGTCCCAACGCTTCGGCCGTCTCCTCGGTCGACAAGTTTTCGATGTCTCTCAGGGTGAAAACGGTGCGAAAACCTGGGGGCAGGCCCGCAATCGTCTTCCGCAGGATGTCCCCAAGCTCCGATTGCGAGAAGGTTTGCTCAGGATTCGGCCGCCATTCCGCAAAGTCCCGCGGAATCGAGCCCTCGTCGGTCTCCACGTCCTGGTCCATCGAAACCGTCTTCGAAGTCTTCCGCTTGCGCAGCCGCATCAAACTCTCGTTCACGGCAATCCGCACGAGCCAGGTCGAGAACTTCGAGTTCCCCTTGAACTGGTCCAGCTTCTGGAAGGCCTTGAAAAAGACATCCTGGGTGATGTCCTCGGCGTCTTCGCGGTTCTGCGTAATGTGCAGGGCGGTGCGAAAGATCTGCCGGTCGTACTGCCGGATCAGCTGCTCGAAGGCTGCCGTGTCGCCGGCACGCGCGCGCTCGACCAGGGCCACATCGGGATGTGGCTCGGCGGTAACGTCCGCTTGGGCGTCCTCGGCTGGCTCGACGACCGTATCTTCGGTCGGCTCCAGCTCGTCGTCGATCGTTGAAAGTTCTGCTGCCATGATGCTGACTCTTCTAGTGTACCGCGTCTCCCTTCGCAACACCCGTTGGTGGGACTCCGCAACCCCTCCCACGGCCCCGGAGGGTTCCTATCGCTATACCCCTCGCACACTACCTTTCGCCGCCGCGACTCCAAACAGCGTCGTAGAGTCCAATAGAGGGATTCAGTTGGGAGACAGATTGACTAGGGGTTGGACCACAATGACGGCAGCGCTGCTGATGGCCACGTTGGCCAGCGGTGCCGCTGCGCAGGCGCCAAAGAAGCACAACGCAAACTCGAGCCAGGCCTCCGCCGCGCACAGCAAGGCGAAAAGCCCCGCCGGCCATGGGAAAAACTCCGCCAGCCGCGCAAAGAGCACCTCCCGCGGGGCAGCCGCAGGAAAGATCCACAGCCACGCCGCCCGTGCCGTGCCCGAGACCCCCGAGAGCCGCCGCCTCCACGCCGCGTTCGCCGCCTCGTCCACACTCCGGCCCATGGCTCAGCAGCTAGCCTCCACCCGCAGCGCCGCCGCCTACGCAGGCGTCGAGGCTTACGCCCGTTCGCACAGCGGCGACGCCGGCTCGGCAGCCCAGATCGCTCTCGGCCACGCCTACGCCATGGACCACCGCTACCCCGAGGCCGAGACCGCCTACCGCGCGGCCGGCGCCGGCAACGGCGTACTGGCCGACTACGCCGACTACCTCGCCGCTCAGGCCGCCGTGAACGCCAGCCGCCCCGCCGAAGCCGCGCCGCTCCTGGAGCACTTCGCCGACCGCCACCCCGGCAGCCTCTTCGTCCCCAGCGCGCCCGTCCTGCTCGCCAAGGCCTACCTCGTCGCCAACGATCCCCAGAACGCCCTTCGCGTGCTCGCTCCGCTGGAGGCCAAGCTCAATACCGCACCCTCGTTCGAGGCCACACCGGCCCAGCCGCCCACCAACCTCGATCTCCGCATGACCCTCGCCAAGGCCTACCAGGCCACGGGCAACTTCGCCAAGGCCGCCGGCTTCTATCGCGGCATCTTCCTCGGAGCTCCCGTCTCCGGCGAAGCCGCCGCCGCCCGTCAGCAGCTCGACGTCATGAACATCCCGCTCACCCCGGTCGAGCGCAAAGAGCACGCCGACGCCCTCTTCAACGCCAAGCAATACGGCGAGGCCGCCAACGAGTACCACGCCCTCGAGCACTCCAGCTCTGGCCTCAACCAGGCCGACAAAGACGCCCTCGAAATCTACGCTGCCGTCTGCGACCTTCGCCTCAAGCGCCTCAGCCGCCACGACGTCAGCAACCTTCCCGTGACCAACGACGACACCGCCGCCCTGCGCGTCTACTTACAGTCGGAACTGGCACGGAATGAAGGCAACGCCGCCGAGCAGGACGACCTCGTCCGCCAGCTCGTCGACCGCTATCCGCAGAGCCGTTGGACCGAGGAAGCCCTCTACTCCGCCGGCAACAACCACCTCGTGCGCCGCGATACCCTCCAGGCCGCCGACGACTACGCCTCCCTCGTTGAGCACTTCCCGCGCAGCACCTACGCCCCCAACGCCCACTGGAAGGCCGCGTGGATGTACTACCGTCTGCACCGCAACGCCGAAGCAGCGCGCCTGATGGACGAGCAGATCACCCGCTACCAGGGCGGCGCCGAAGTCCCTGGGGCCATCTACTGGCGCGGCCGTCTCTACGAGGAAGAGGAACACAACCCCGCCCAAGCCCTGAACTACTACCGGGCCCTCGACGCGAGCTTCGTCAACACCTACTACGGCATGCTCGCGCGGCAGCGCATCGCCATGCTCGGCCAGCAACCCGCCGTCGCACCCGCCGCAGCACTCGCCTCACTTCATCCGCCGGATGCCTTCGACCTCGTCGATTCCCTGCCGGAAAACGACGTCCATCTCATCAAGGCGCGCCTCCTCGCCAACGCCGGCCTCAACGACTACATCCGCCCCGAAATCATGCTTAGCCCCACCGGCAAGGAGTGGGGAGCGCTCGCCGAGGCCGAAATCTACCAGAGCTTCGGCGAAACCACCCGCGCCCTCCAGGCCATGAAGCGCAGCGGAATCCCTTTCCTCTCCGTACCGGTCAGCGGCATCCCGCTCGCCTACTGGAGGCTCGCCTTCCCTGAACCCTACTGGGGCGCCCTGAGCGCCGACGCCCAGGCCAACGACCTCGATCCCTACCTCGTGGCCGCCCTCATCCGCCAGGAATCCGAGTTCAACGCCGGCGTCATCAGCTACGCCAACGCCTACGGCCTCATGCAGTTGCTTCCCTCCACCGGCAAGCAGATCGCCAAGCGCAACGGAGAGCGCAAGTTCGCCGCCAGCCAGCTCCTCGACCCCACCGAGAACCTCAAGCTCGGCACCATCTACCTGCACCAGGCCATCGGCCGCTGGGATGGCCACGTCGAATACGCCCTGGCCTCCTACAACGCCGGCGACACTCCAGTAAAAGCCTGGGTCGCCCAGAACGACTACCGCGACATGCCCGAGTGGGTCGAATCCATTCCCTACACCCAGACCCGCGAATACGTGCAGGCCATCGTCCGCAACCGCGAACTCTACCGAGCCATCTACTCCGGCAAGTAACGAGGGTCACCTCAACCCGTGACTTGCTGGCGACCCGCTGTCCTCGACCTATCGCCCCGCCGATGCCTGTATCACCTTCGGTTGCGCCTGCGGCCGCTGTAACACCAACGTGGAATGTCTCCGAGCAGGTGCGACCGATAAAACCAAAGGTGAACCAAACGGCCTGAGGAGAGCTTGTCCATGCTGAACGCCATCCCGCTCGACCCAGATCTTCCGCGGCAACGCCGCACCGTACGCAGTGGCCTCTTCTACTCCGGCCTCTCCATCGCTGTCGCTCTCTTCGTGCTCGGGAAACTCCCCGCCGTCGACGCCCTTCTGGCCTCGCTCGACGCCACTCTCCGCGCGCACGGCAGCCAGATCGTCAGCGCGTTACTCCGCGTGATCCCCTTCGGATTTGTGGCCGTCGGAAGCTTTGGCCTGGTATATAAAACTCTTGGCGTCCTCAGTAAGACAGGCCGCTCAGCCTAGAACGCGCAAGCAATCGCTCAGACGGCACACATTACTAAAGTATCTAAAGGCGGCCAGATGGCCGCCTTTAGTACTGCATGAGCTTTCTATTTGGACGAAAGCTTACTTGACGACCTGCTGGAACAATGGCGAGGTCAACAGGCTCGCAAACTGGCCATCCGACGACGAATAGCCCACGTTCAGGTCGCTGCCCGCCGAATCCACCCGGGTCTCGTCCAGCGCACTCTTCTCCAGCGGCGAGCCCGAGCTCTTCTTCAGGATCATCACGCCCTTCATCACCGTCGCTGCCGTCGCCGCCGTCATCGAGTCGCTCAGCACCACGGTCATGTCGAACTTCACGCCGTTGGAAAACTCCATCGTGTAGCGCGAGCTGCGGAACGCCGCCTGCACCGTGTTGTAGTCCGCCAGCTGCGAGGCCGAGCCCATGACGCTCTTCATCATGGTCTCCGTACCCTTCTGGTCCAGCAGGCTCCACACGGCGCGCGAGTCCACCATGGTCATCTCGTTCATCATCTGGCTGTTCTGCAGGAAGTTCGGAGCCAGCCCGTCGCGGGCGTCAAGCGCCGCCTTCACCGCATCCTTGTCACCAAAGACCATCGTCGTCTGGTTCAGGAACGAAACGCTCATCCCACTGCTGCCCATCGGGTAGATCTGGTTATTGCGGAGGACGACCGGCTTGATCTTGTTCTTGGTGAAGTAGCCCATCACCGAGGCAGTCTGGAACTGCCCCTGCGCCACACCAAGAATGTGCGCGTTGTTCGAGGAAGAACTCGAGGAGGAGCCCCCCGTACGGAAGGCCGCGAACGCCAGCGTGTCCGCGTCCTGGTCCACCTTCAGCCCGCTCGTCTTTAGCGCCGTCTCCAGCCGCTTCAGCTCAGGAGGCAGCACCCGATCCTTCAGCTGCATCGCCGCCGGCGAGTTCTGCATCGCTCGGTAGTCCACCACGATGATCTGCTGCACGTCCTTCGGGATCGACGACCGTGCATCGCCGCTCAGCTGCGCTGCTTGCAGCGCAAAAGGTGTCGCCAGTCCAGCCGCCAGCGCCATCGTTGTTGCCCACTTCATCATGCTCATCGCCATCTTTCGTATGCTCCTGCCGCCCTGCAGCTGCACGACCGGCTTCGAGTTCACTCTACGCCAATCCGCCGCGGCGGCCCCTAATGCTGTATCAAATTTTGTCGTCCGCGTTCCGTCAGAGATCCCGCCACGGTGCGCCCTACGGCCACGCCAGCGGGTGATCCAGCCTGCGCTCCAGCACCTTCTCTTCCGGGTCGAACTGGTGTGTTTGACGTACCCATTCCGCGTTCGGTTCATATGCCTGCTCGGGAATCAGGCCGATCAGTTCTCCCTCGGCCAGCGTCGCGCCATGCTTCTCCGCAATCTCCCGGACCGTCGCATACAGCCGCGACATCGGCGTGCGCTGGAAGTCGGTGATGTTCATGCTCACCTGGGCGCGGCCATTAGCCAGCACTCCCATCGCCTTTACCCCGTAAAGCCCGCCGCCGGACGCCCGGATCTCCTTGGCAATCCCGCGCGCCTGCCCCACGTCCGGCCCTGAAGACTGCGTCGTCAGGTAAATGTTGTATGCAATCAGGAACTTGCGCGCCCCGATGGCGCTCGCTCCCGCGCTCGCATGCGGCTCCGGACCGCCCACATCCGGCCGACGCATTGCATCCTTCGCCGCATCCCGAACCAGGCCCTCAAACTGCCCGCGCCGCACATCTTCCAGGTTAACTCGGTCGGGACGCGTCGCCGCCGCCTCATAAAAGTACGAGGGAACCTTGAACCGCTTCCACAGCGCCATCCCCGCCTGGTGCGCCAACATCGCGCACTGCACCAGCGAGATGTTGGCCACCGGGACGAACGGGATCACATCCGCCGCACCGATGCGCGGATGCTCTCCGCTCTGCCCACGCAGATCGATCAGCTCCGCAGCCTTGCCTGCTCCCCGCACGGCGGCCTCGACCACAGCCTCCGGAGCCCCCGCAATGGTCACCACGGAGCGGTTGTGGTCCCCATCCAGCGAGAAGTCCAGCAGCTCCACCCCGTCCACGCGCATGGCACGGACGATGGACTCAACCTTCCCCCGATCCCGCCCCTCGGAGAAATTCGGTACGCACTCAATAATCTGTCGCTCTGGCATGATTGCTTCTTCGTGCTGGTACCTGGCCCGCAGTCGCCTTTCTTGTTGTCATCCCCGAAGGGGATCTGCTGTTCAGCTATTTAGCTCTTCTGCTGTTCTGCTGCTTCACTTCCACCAGCTATATCCCGCCGAAAATTGCACACTCGCATTCACACCGGGGTTCTTATCCCCCAGGCTCGCCGACGAGATGTGCACGGCATTCGCGGAGAAGTCCAGCGAGCGATGCGGCTTAAGAAAATAGTGCGCGCCCACGCCGAACTGCGGTGTGAAATTCCACACGCTCGTGTCGGTGTTCGGCCCATCGTTATTCAGGTTCAACACCGGCGAACCGAACGCCGGATATTTGTGCGTCGTGTACAGCAGACCGCCCGCACCCTGCACCCACGGCATGAACCGCTGACCGTGCGTGAAGTTCCACCGCAGGATAATCGGCGTAATCGACGCTCCGTGATACGTCCCACCCACCGTGTAGAGCGGCGTGCAATACGCATTGCCGGGAGCATAAAACGTCGTGCCCGTCACCTGGGTCGGGTAGCATGCCGCACGTTGGAACTTCGGCGTATTCGACTGCCAGTACGGAAACAGCTCAATCCCATACTCGAAGTTGCCTTTCAGGTGGCCCGTCCCAATCTCCGACGTCAGCACCTTCCCGATATGCGCGCCCGCCATGTAGAACTGGAAACTGTTCCGGTCCTCGGTCAGCCCAACCCCGCCCTGGAACAGCCCCCCGACCACCCACGGAGTCCGGTTGGCCTCGGCGCCTACCGCCGTCACCGCTGTCGGAGCCTGCGCCTGCGCCGCGGCTCCCGCCATCATCACTCCACCCAACAACCCAGCCAGCCAGCCCTTGCGCAATTTGCCTCCTCACAGTCGAAAGCCGCCCCGAGGGCGGCCTTCGCATCTCGAATCTCGCATCTAGAATCTGTATTTACGCCGTTACCGGCTCTTCATCCATCTCGAAGTTGGAGTACACATTCTGCGTGTCATCCAGGTCTTCGAGCGCATCCAGCAGCCGCTGCATCTGCGCCGCGGCCGTGCCCTCAAGTTTGGTGTAGGTCGAAGCCACCATCGTGATCTCGGCCGACAGCGTCTCGATCTTCGCCGCCTTCAACGCCTCGTTCACCGCGTTGAAGTCCGCCGGTGCCGTCGTGATCTCCCAGTAATCGCCTTCCGCCGAAAGATCCTCAGCGCCGGCTTCGAGCACGATCTCCGTCAGCTTGTCCTCGCTCGCCGCATCCTTCTCGACGACCAGCAAGCCCTTCTTCGCGAACATATAGCCCACCGACCCGGTCTCGCCCAGGTTGCCGCCGTGCTTCGAAAACGCATGCCGAACCTCGCTGACAGCCCGATTGCGGTTGTCCGAAAGACACTGCACGATCACCGCAACACCGCCCGGCCCGTAGCCCTCGAACTGGATCTCTTCGTAGTTCGCACCCTCAAGCTCGCCCGTACCCTTCTGGATAGCGCGCTTGATGTTGTCCGCAGGCATATTCTCCGCCTTGGCCGCCGCAATGGCGGTGCGCAGGCGCGGATTGCCGTCCGGATCGCCGCCGCCAAACTTCGCTGCCACGGTGATTTCCTTGATCAGTCGCGTGAAGATCTTGCCACGCTTGGCGTCGAGCGCGCCCTTCTTATGCTTGATGGTTGCCCATTTGGAATGGCCGGACATTGCTACAACTCCAGTGCGGATCTGAATCCGAATTTGTCAGTGCGCCAGCATCGCCAGCCGCTCTGGAAAGGGCCAAGTACGCCCAACATCAGAGCCTTACACCGAGAAAATTCTAGCACGCAGGGGTGTGGGCGACGCGCGATGCCTCGATGCCCTTAGGTCGCTTTTGGGTTGCGTTCGCTGCGAGAGCCTGACAGCATGACTGGTATGACGATCAAGCGTGCAGCCACGATCGCCGGCGTTTGCGCGGCCCTCATGGTCGGCTGCGGGACCGCCGCGGATCACGCTGGTCTCGGTCCATGTGGAGGCCCGGGACTCCCGTTTCTTCTGGGCGCGGCTCTCTTCGCATTGACCGCCGCAGGGTTTCTGGCCGTCACGACCTGGCTCGCGGGCAGACGCCTATGGCAGCGCCGCCGCACACCGACAGCGCGGCCGCAAATTTGAGGGCCAAAGGCCCAACGACATACCAGCCCAGGGCGAAGCCCTGGGTAACGTCCACCATCCCAAGCGAGCGCTGAAAGCGCGACACATAGGCTGACCATCGAAACTCGCGAGCATCGACAGCCATGCGATAACTCCACGGCTACGCCGAGGTTGCCAAACTCCTAAACTACCTCGCCATCAAACGCGGTAGATCCGCTCGATCCGGCATTCGCGTGCCGCAGCGTCGAACGTGACCGTGAAGTGTTCGAAGTAGCCTTGCATCCCGAGAAGCCCGGCGACTGGAAGGTTCTCTTGAAATGCCGCGAGAATCTTCACCGGGCCGCCGCGAACATACAGCGCAACCTCATGAAGCCACATCTCCTGCGGGCCGCCGATACCAACAGAGATCACTCGCGTTCCGGATCGCAACTTCAAGCCCAGCTGCACCGCGTACGCGGCATGAAATACGCACCTGCTCGCTCCCGAATCCAATACAGCCTCGAAAGTCTTGCTGGCTCGTACCGACCTGCCGATTGCGGAGAGCTAGACCCTTTCGGACACGACATAGGTAATGCCATCTTGTCCGTCCGGAATCTCGCGATAAGGGATCGTGACACGGCCCGTCAAAGCGCCAAAGGACCCCAAAACGGCGGCGTCTTCAGGATCACAGCAGGCTCGTCCAACGCATCAACCTGATCGGATACCTCTTGGAGGGTGCCCGTCGCGAGGATGCGAGACTCATCGTCAGACAACGCGATCCACGTGTCCAATGGAGCAGATTCGAGAGCCCTCAAGCGAGCATGCGGGTCGAGTGCCATGGAAACCTCCGTCTCTGCCGCTCAGGTATAGTCTGCGGCCCCACATGAGTCAAGCCATTCAGAGAATCTCGCCCGCCAGCATATCCTCAACAGTCTCCCGCCGCCGGATCAACCGCGCTTCCCCACCCTCGACCAACACCTCCGCAGCCCGCCCGCGCGTGTTGTAGTTCGAGCTCAAACTCATCCCATACGCGCCCGCATCCAGCAGAGCCACAAGGTCACCCGCCTCGACCTCTTCCATCGAACGATCCCTTGCAAAAAAGTCCCCCGACTCGCACACCGGCCCGACAATATCCGCCGTCGTCTCGCTCCGTCCGCGAAGCTCCACCGGAACAATCTCATGGTGCGCCTGGTACAGCGCAGGCCGAATCAGGTCATTCATCGCTGCATCGGTGATCACAAACCGCTTCGCCCCGTTCTGCTTCACCGCAATCACCCGCGTCACCAGCGCCCCAGCCTGCGCGATGACGAACCGTCCCGGCTCCAGCAGCAGGTGCACATTCAGCCCCGCAATCACATCCTTGATCGCCGCAGCGTAAGCCGTCACGCGCTCCGCAGGATCGAACTCGGCACGGCCGTACTCAATCCCAAACCCACCACCCGCGTCGAGGTAGCGAATGTTCAGCCCATCCGCCCGCAACTCCTCAATCAGCTGCCGCACCCGCGCCACCGACTCCGCAAACGGAGCCACATCGCGAATCTGCGATCCAATGTGCACGCTCACACCCGTAGGCTCCAGCCCCGGCAGCGTTGCCGCATGCGCATAGATCGCCCGCGCCCGGTCGATCGCGATACCAAACTTGTGCTCCCGCATGCCCGTCGAGATGTACGGATGCGTCTCCGCAAACACATCAGGATTCACCCGCAATGCCATCCGCGCCGTCTTGCCCAACACCTGAGCCCGTGCGGCCAGCAGTTCCAGCTCGGCCTCGCTCTCCACGTTGAACATCAGGATGCCAGCGTCCAGCGCTGCGTCGATCTCCCAAGCCAGCTTGCCCACGCCTGAGAACACCACGCGGCCCAGCGCCTCAGGCGCAGCCCGCCGCACCCGCTCCAGTTCGCCACCGGAAACAATGTCGAACCCGCAACCGATCCCGCCAAGCATCTTCAGCAGCGCCAGCGAGCTGTTCGCCTTCACCGCATAGCAAAGCGTGTGCGGCACATCGTCAAACGCGTGCTGCAGCAATGCCACACGCGAGCGCACATTGTCCGCCGAGTACACATACAACGGCGTGCCGTACTCGTCAGCCAACGAAGCAAGATCCACGCCCGAGACCTCCAGGCGTGGACCGTTGTAAGCAAAGGGCCGTGGCCCCAAATCAATAGTGCTGTCAGCCGTACGTTCGTTCACGAAGCAGAAGGTCCTGTCTCACCGGAGTAGGGCGCCGCAGGAGGAGGTGGCGGCGGCGCGACATTCTGAGTGTACGGCGTGTACGGCGGCAGAGCATACTGCTCGTTCGGCATCACGATCCACGCGATAAAGTACGCCAGGATCGGCGAGCCGCATCCCAGCACCACCAGGGCCACTAGCGCGATCCGCACCAGCGTTACGTCCCAGCCATAGCGCAGCGCAAACCCCGCGCACACTCCCGCGATCGCGCGTCCCACGCGGGGACGGAAAAGCTGCGTCTGCACCGGCGGCACAACACCCTGGTAGTTAGCTTGGTTATTCATCGTTGCACCACACTGGCTGCAGAAACGAGCCCCCGTGTCATTTGTCTTTCCACATACATTGCAGGTCATATCCGCTCCTTAACCAACATGTATTCATACGCGCTTAATGCAACGTTTGTTCCCTGCTTGCGCAGCGCCAGCTCTTCCACTGTCTCCATTCAGCTATTCAGCTACTTAGCTATTTAGCTGTTCTGCTGTTCTGCTGTTCTGCTCCTCTGCTGTTCTGCTCCTCTGCTGTTCTGCTGTTCTGCTTCTCTGCTTCTCTGCTATCACTTACCCACGTACGGACTCTTCATATACTTCCGCGCTGCGTCCCCCTGCGACTGATCGCCACCCGGCGCCGCGGCCTGCTGATACGCATGCATTGCCGTCGCCCGATCATGCAGCAGATCGCTCACCTGGCCCTCGTACAGCCACGCCCGCTTACGCAGCCAGTCGCTGCAGTTCGCCTGCTGCACGACCTTGAGATACCCCTCCTGCGCGCCCTTCAGATCGTTATACCCACGCATCGTGTCAGCCATGCCGAACCACGCCAGCTGCAACCGCGCATCCACGAAGTATCCCGGCTTCCCCGCATCCTCCAGCACCTTCTTGTACTCCGCAATCGCCTCAACCCCATGCCCCTCATCCTTCAGCAGGTTCGCAACCTCGAGCCGAAACAGATAGTCGTGCGGATACTGCGCCGCGAGCCCGCGCTCCACCTCCAGCGCCTCCGGATACCGCCCATCATGCCGCAGAAACAGCGACAGCGCCGTACGCGACTCCACGCTCGTCACCACACCATGCGCCGCCGCATCCTTCAGCAGCGCAATGCCCTTCTGCTTCGATCCCCCCACGCCCATGATGCCCACGATCATCCGCACCCAGCCCGGCAGGCTCGCCACCGCAAACTGCTGAATGCCCACCGCCATCTTCGCGTCCGCATACTGCGGGTCGAGCTTCAACACTGCCTCGCTGTCATTGCGCGCGGCATAGCCCTGCCGCGCTGCAGCCGAGAAGGCATGGTCCGCCAGCGTAATAAACGAGGCGTGCAGTCCCCTCGCATAGCCGCGCGCAAACAACGCGTCCTTGTCGTTGGGATTGACCTTCAGCGCCGCATCGCTCAGCGAGGTCACCTTCGCTGTGAGGTCCTCAATCGCCTTGCGTTCGTTATTGGGAATCTCCACCTGCCGCTTCGTCGACAGAAAACTGTCATGCGCGTAGTAGGTCGTATCCAGCAAATCCTGCTGGTACAGCCCGCGGAACACATGCGTCAGAAGCAGGTAGTCGTACGCAATCGGGTCGTTCGGGTGCGCCTGCGCCACTTGCTCGAAGATCCGCTGCGCCCCATCGAAGTCCATCTCGTAGAAGCGTGCATACCCCAGCCGCACCTGCGGATCGAGATTCAGCGCAGCTGTGTGCGGAGGCACTGCCTGCTGTGCTTTCGCCGTCGTCGCACCCATGCCGAAAACCACGGCCATCCCTGCGGCACACAACCGCACACCCAGCCGAACCACCCCACCCAGTCTCAAGCTCACGTTGTCCTTTATTGATGCGGGCCGCGTGCCCAAAGAAAGTTCGTGCGCCCGGTCACAGGCCCATCCCGACCGGCGCACCTACAATATAGATTGGACGCAGGTTGGGCACAGTGAGTCCGCCCCGCCGGGAAAGGCTTCACCTCACATGGATCTCTCCGTCATTCTTCCGCCGCTGATTCTGGTAGCCGTCTGCTTCGCCTACATCTTCTGGCCGCAGCCCCTTACCGGGCCGCAAGTGGAGAAATCTCGCCTGGACTACCTCCGTGAGCGCAAGGAAGCGATCTACGAGAACCTCCGCGACCTCAACTTCGAGTACAAGGCCGGCAAATATCCCGAAGCCGACTTCGAAGCCCAGCGCAGCTCGCTCGAGAGCGAAGCCGCCGCCGTCGTCGACGAAATGGACTTCCTCGGCGCCCGCAGCTAACGACGCCCGCAGCTGACGCCACGCAACTCTGTGCTCCACATCACCGGCTGCCGCGCCATTCCTTGCCGTATCCTTGTTTCGTGCACGGACCCGGACGCATCACCCACTCGCTGAGACTTCTCGCCTTCCTTCTTGCCCTCCCCTTCCTGGCCCACGCCACCGGAATCGTGACGGGCACCGTGACCAATCGCACGGTGGGCAAACCCTCCGCGGGCGACGCCGTCACGCTGCTGAAGCTCACCACCGGCATGGAGGAGGTCAGCTCGACCACCACCGACGCCCATGGCCACTTCTCCGTCAACGTGACCGAAGACGGGATGCACATGATCCGCGTCACCCACGACAAGGCCAGCTACTTCGCCCCGCTCCAGCCCACCACCCACGACGTCACCGTCGACGTCTACGACGCCGCCGTCCAGGTCGATGGAGTCTCCACCACCGTGCAGGAGCTCCACATCGAGGCCACCGCCGACAAGCTGCAGGTCGTCGAAGTCATCCAGGTCACGAATCAGTCGCAGCCGGCCAGGACCCAGTTCGGCCCCAAGGGCTTCGACTTCTACATCCCGCCCACGGCCCACATCATGCGCGCCGTCGCCATGCGCGACCAGCTCCCCGTGCCTGCCACGGCCACCCCGGTGGGCGATGCCGGCCACTACGCCTTCATCTTCCCCATCCGCCCCGGCGAGACGCAGTTCGGCATCTTCTATGACCTTCCCTACAAGGGCAAGGCGGAGATTCCCCTGCACCTTCCCCGCGCCGTAGCGACGCTCGCCGTCCTCCTGCCCCCCAGCATCACCTTCAAAGCGGGCCGCGGCGCCAACTTCACCTCGCAGCCTCCGAGCGCGGACAACGGCAACTCCCAGACCTGGACCGCCTCCCAGGTCGCTGCCGACACCACCCTCAGCTTCTCCATCTCCGGCACCGGAGCCCTGCAGCAGCAAGGCCCCACGCCCGCAGCCGGCACGCCCGGCGGCGGAGCTCCCGCCGACGCCTCTGCCCCCATGGGCGCAGGCGACACCCAATCCGCCACCGCCGACACTCGCCCCGGCGGAGGCCTCGGCAACCCCCTCGACCCTGACGGCAACCGCGATCCCTGGGGCAAGTACAAGTGGTTCATCCTCGCTGGCTTCGTTCTGTTGCTGGCAATCGGCGCAGGCTTCATGCTGCGCAAGCCGGGTAGCGCACCCATCGCGCACGGAACAGCTCCCCTCGACCCCACAGTGGCAAACCCGGTCTACGCCTCCACCACCCAGGCCTACCGCCCCGCCGCACCCGTCTCGGCCGATCAGCAGACCCTCGCCGCCATGAAGGAAGAGCTCTTCGCCCTGGAAACCGAGCGCCTCCAGAAGCGCATCACAGAGGAGGAATACCTGGAGCATAAGGCCGCGCTGGAGAAAGTCCTGCGCCGCGCCCTCAACCGCTCCGGAAACCCAGCTGCGTCGGATGCATCATCCGGCCCCTCGAACCCCACCGGAGCCGCTTGATGCTCACTGTTCTTCGCATCGCCCGGGCCTACTCACTCGCTGTATGGGTGGGGGGCCTGGTTTTCTTTATTGTCGTCGCCGCCATCGCCTTCAAGACCATGCCCACGCAGTTCCTTGCCGGCCAGATGGTCCTGGGCTCGCTGCTGATGCTCCATCGCATCGGCGTCGGAGCCGGCCTGGTCTACCTCGCCGCCACGCTCGCCATCCTCGGCACCCGCCGCGACGGCCACCCCCTCCGCGTCGCCGAGGTCATCCTCGCGGCCATCATGCTCACCCTCACCCTCTACTCGCAGATGTCGATCATTCCCCGCATGGACACCGACCGCAACGCCCTCGGCGGCGACGTCACCAAGTCCAGCCCCGGCGTACCCGCCTACGACGACTTCCAGAAACTCCACGTTCTCTCCACACGAGTCGAGAGCGCCGTCCTCCTCCTCGGCTTCATCGTGATCGCACTCGGCCCCATTCACGGCCGCAACGAATACGTCCCGCCCGTGCTCTAAAAGCGGAGGCAAGCGGAATAGCGAATAGCTGAATAGCTTGAGCGGTGCCGGCGTTTAACTTGCGCCCACGGCGAAGAAAGGGACCAGCTGTGGCTGGTCCCTTTCGTTTCTTCCACTCGCTATTCCTCTATTCCGCTGTTCCGCTATTTAGCTTCTCTGCTGTTCTGCCTCATTCCACCGGCAGCTTCGCCTTGTACCCATCCCTCGCGATGATCGAGTACTTCAGCGGCTTGCCCTTCTCGTCAGCCATCTTCATCGGCTTGCCTTCGTTGTCCACCAGGTACACCTTCACCTTGCGATAGCTTCCATCGTTGGCGGCATTCGTAGGCCGGTACGTCAGCACATACTGGTTGCGAATCGACTGGTTGATCTGCCCGAAGATATCCGGCAGCTCCCCCTGAAAGATCGGCGCGAAGTGCATCCCGCCCGTCATCGCGGCCATCGTCTTCATCTCGTTGTCGCCCTGCAGATAATCCATATGCCGCGGCCCCATGCCGCTGGATAGCTCACGGATCAACCCGCCAGTGCTCACGGTAAAGATGGTCACATTCGGAGTGGCCTTGATCTTCGCCATCATCTGATCCCAGGTAATGCGCGAGAACGTGTCCCGCCCGCTCGATACCAGGATGATGTACTTCCGTCCCTCCACGCGCGTCAGCCGGTCCAGCGTCTCGTACAGCGCATCGAACTCGTTCGTCTCGCTGAACGTCGGAATCACCATGCTCTGCAGCGCCTGCCGCACCACGTCGCGCTCATTGGTGAAGTCGCACAGGATATGCGTCCGCATGTCATAGGTGGCGACGGCGATGTAATCCTCCGGCTGCAGCGTCCGGAAGAACGCCGCCGACGTATTCTGCATGTCCTGAATCAGTGCCCACGAGTTGGCCGCAAACTCCAGCAGCATCACCGCTGTGATCGGCGTCTTCGACAGCCGCAGCGTCTGCACCTGCTGCTCTACGCCGTCCTCGGTCACCAGGAAGTTCGCCTGCTTCAGCCCCGGAACGAACTGATGGTTCTTGTCCAGCAGCACGCTCACGTCGAGGTTCACCACCGGCACATCTACCCGCAGCGAGAAAACCTCGTGGTTGGGGTTCGTCACCTTCTCCTCGGCAGGCGCAGGAGGAGGCGTGTCCTCTTCCTTCTTCTTCGGCAGGACAATCGTTCCGGTATCGGTATCCGGCCCAGCATCGTCAGAAGTCCCGGTTGGAGCCTGCGGCGCCGGTGTCTGGGAAGCGGGCTTCTGCTGGCCCGTACCCGAGCTCGGCGACGTGCTCTGGGCCACCGCGGCAGCTCCCAGCAATAGAATTCCAACCCATGCCGCCGACCACCGCCAGCCCCGACTTATCCTCATCGACATACGCCTACCCTCTTTGCCTCTAACGCAACTAGGTTAGACGACGCGTCGGATTCGCGGTTTAACTTCGGCTTATGCTGCGGAAGATGTGCAACACAAAGGGCCGCCGGGGGGTGCCGGCAGCCCATTGCGTTTCAAATCGCGCCTCCTATCAAGGGTTTCAGCCGGTGGGGGACTGACCCGACCAGAGGCGCGGCACAATTATCGTCACCCACACCGCATCATGCAAGCCCGAAGAAGAAATCTTCTGGTGTACTCTCATTTCACCGCGCCGCTGTCCCGTCCTTGAGCCGCTGCGCGAGGGGGCCTTCCTTCGTGACGTCAGAGATTCATGGCCTTGCCGTTCACGCCGCCGGGGCGCAGCTGCTGCCCTTCAAGTACACCGTCGACGACCTCGCGCCCCGCGACGTGGAGATCAAGATCTCCCACTGCGGCGTCTGCCACTCCGACATCCACCTCATCAATAACGATTGGCAGATCTCCAAATACCCCTTCATCCCTGGACATGAGATCGTCGGCACGGTCACAGCCGTAGGTAGCGACGTCACGTCTCTCCAGCCCGGCCAGCGCGTCGCCGTCGGCTGGCAGGCCGGCTCCTGCGGCGAGTGCGAGTGGTGCCGCCAGGGTCAGGAGCAGCTCTGCCCCAAGGCCCAGCCCACCTGCGTCGGCCGCAATGGTGGCTACGCCGCCTCCGTCCGCGTGCAGGCGAAGTTCGCCATCCCCATTCCCGAAGCCCTGCCCAGCGAGGGCGTCGCCCCGCTCATGTGCGCCGGCATCACCGTCTACTCGCCGCTCAAGAACTTCAACGCCCGCCCCTCGAGCCGTGTCGGCGTCATCGGCATCGGCGGTCTTGGCCACCTCGGCCTGCAGTTCGCGAAGGTCTTCGGCTGCGACGTCACCGCCTTCTCCGCATCCAGGGAAAAGGAAGCCGAGGCCCTCGCGCTAGGCGCGCACCACTTCGTCCACACCCGCGACAGCAAGGGCCTCAAGAAGCTGGAGAGCTCCTTCGACCTCATCCTCTCCACCGTCAACGCCGACCAGGACTTCCAGTCCTACATCAACGCGCTCCGCCCCCGCGGCACGCTGGTGCTTCTCGGCGGCCCGCCTTCTCCAATCCAGATCTCCGCCTCCAGCCTGCTAGGCAAAGACCGCGGCCTCGCCGGAAGCAACACCGGCAGCCCCCACGACCTCGCCGAGATGCTCGACGTAGCCGCGCGCCACAACATCACCGCCATGACCCAGAAGTTCGCCATGAAAGACGCCAACAAGGCCATCGAAGCCGTCAAGAAGAACAAGGTCCGCTACCGCGCCGTCCTAACCAACTAGGCCCCGCTCACAGCGGCCCTGCCTCTACGTCGAATGCGCATCACCTCTGCCGCACCGCTGTCCCAACTCTCGTTCCAGGAGCCGGAATCATGCGTTCTGCCGCCGCCGTTCTGCTCGCCGTTTCGATGTGCGCCGCTTCGTCTTCTGCCAGCTCTGCCGAGGCGCAGGCCTCGGCCGCTCACTCCGCCGCTCCCGAGGACTACGGCACGGTCTCAGGCCACATCACCTGTTCCGACACGCAGCGGCCCGCCCGGGTCGCCAGCGTCAGGCTCGTCCCCGTGGTTCCCACCGCGCTCACAGAAGGACAAGCAAGAGACTTCGCCGACACCTTCGCGCAGGGCGAGCAGGTGCCTCCCGTCGAAACCGACATGAGCGGTAGCTACACGCTGCACAACGTCGCGCCCGGCGACTATTACCTGCGCGTCGACTACTCCGGGTACATCACGCCCCTGACTTCCTACTCTCGGGCTCAGCTCAGCAAGCCATCGCCCGACGTGCAACAGCGGATGCAGCGTGAGCTGCAGGAGGTCCGCGTGGCAGCGCATGCCACCACGCAGGCCGATGCCGTGCTCCAACGCGGGGCCGCCGTCGCTGGCACCGTCCTGTACGACGACGGCTCGCCCGCCATCGGCCTCCATGTCGGACTGCTTCTGGCCGATGAGAAGGGAGAGTACAAGAAGGAGTTCCAGAGCGGCTTCTACACTCCTCCAACCGATGATCAGGGACGCTTTCGCATCGACGCCCTGCCGCCAGGCAAGTACATCGTCGTCGCCAATCTCTCCTTGAACGACCACACCAGCACAACGATGCCCTCGCCCGACGGCAAAGGATCCATCCAGATGTCGATGACTCGCACCTGGTTCTCGCTGCCCATCTACTCCGGCAGCGTCCTGCGCAAACGCGAGGCCATCATCATCGACGCCAACGCCGGGCAGGAGATCACCGACGCCAACCTCACCGTACCGCTCAGCAAACTCCACCCCGTCACTGGTTCGCTCCTCGCCCCCGATGGCCACACCGTGAATTCGGGACACGTGAAGCTGCTGCATCAGGACGACCGCGAGGAGCTCGCCTCCGTCGACGTACGCCCCGACGACCAGCAGTTCCACTTCCCCTACGTCCCCGAAGACACCTACGCTCTCACCGTCAATGGCGCGAAAGATATCCGCCAGGTCGAGGTCCAGAACGCAAAGGGCGTCACCCCGGCCTTTCACCTCGAGGATAAGACCCTGCAAACCTACGGCGACGCCGAGCAGACATTGAAGATCGAGACCGACACCATGGGCGTGCTAGTGCAGGTCCCGGCAAAGAAGGCCGCCCCCGCAGGCGACGGCACGACGAACTAGAATCGCCACGTTCGAAACCGCAAGTATGCTGGAACCTGCATGCGCTTTGAGCTCTTTATCGCGGCGCGCTACCTTCGCGCGCGTCGCCGCCAGGCAGTTGTCGGACTCATCACCGTGATCTCGGTCATCGGTGTGGCCGCGGGCGTCGCCTCGCTGATCATCGCGCTCGCCATCACCAACGGCATGCGCCGCGACCTCCAGGACCGCCTCGTCGGCTCCACCGCCCACGTCCTCCTGATGAAGACCGCCGGCGACGGCATCGAGAACTGGCGTCCTCTGCTCGACCGTCTCTCCCACGAGCCCCACGTCGTAGCCGCCGCTCCCGGCCTCTACGGCCAGGTCCTCATCTCCAGAGGTCCACGCTCCGGCGGAGCCCTCATCAAAGGCATCCTCCCAGACGACGAGCTCAAGATCGGCAATCTCCTCCAGTCCACGAAGCAAGGCTCCTATACCGAACTCGAACCGCAAAGCTCGTCCTCATGCGTTCCTACGCCCGGTGCAGCGATCGTCGATTGTCCGAAGACGCCTTCTGGACCCTTGGCCCTTGGCCCTGGACCCTTGGCCCTCGGCCCCTCGCTCTCAAAGCCCATCGTCATCGGCCAGGACCTAGCCACCACCCTCGGCGCAGAAGTCGGCGACTCCCTCCTCGTCACCTCCCCGCAAGGCGAGCTCACGCCCCTCGGCCTCATCCCCCGCTACGAGCACTTCCGCGTCGCCGGCATCTTCAACTCCGGCTTCTACCAGTACGACTCCAGCTACGCCTTCATGCGCATGGCCGACGCCCAGCACCTCTTCTCCGAGCCCGACGTCATCAGCGTCATCTCCTTCCGCCTCGACGACCTCTACCAGGCCGCCGAAGTGGGCCACGCCCTCGAGCAAGCCGCCGGCCCCGGCTTCCAGGCCACCAACTGGATGGAGCAGAACCGCGAGCTCTTCCGCGCCCTCAAGCTGGAGCAGGTCGTCACCTTCATCGTGCTCGCTCTCATCGTCGTCGTCGCCGCGCTCAACATCCTCATCGCCCTCACCATGATGGTCATGGAAAAAACCCGCGACATCGCCGTCATGATGAGCTTCGGCGTCGACGCCTCGCAGATCCGCCGCATCTTCCTCGCCCAAGGCCTGCTCATCTCGTCGATCGGCACCACGCTCGGCCTTGTCGTCGGCTACGCCGCATCCCTCGTCGGCTCCCACTACCGCTTCATCCAGCTCGACGCCAGCGTCTACTCCATCGACTACCTTCCCTTCGCCCCCCGCATCGTTGACGCCCTCATGGTCGCCGCCCTCTCGCTCATCACCGCACTCCTCGCCACCCTCTATCCCTCGCACTCCGCAGCGAGCATCCTCCCCGCCGAGGCCCTGCGCTACGAATAGCGCGCGCAGACACTCGCAACTGACAACTCACAACTGATAACTCGATCAAACATTCTTTCTCTCGCTGAACCGAAAGCCCCATGCGTCGTCCCTACACCAAACTCGCCCCCGAGGCCTACGCCAAGCTCTCCGAGCTAGGCCACTACCTCAACACCGGCACCGCTCTCGAGCCCGTCCTGCTCGAGCTCATCTTCCTGCGAGCCTCCACGCTCAACGGCTGCCACTTCTGCATCGGAGCCCACACCGCCGCGCTCAAGGAACACAACGAGCCCGACACGCGCATCAACGCCATCAAGAGCATGGATACCGTCGCCGACTGGCAGACCGCCGACGCCTTCACCCCACGCGAGCGCGCCGCCCTCGCCTGGACGGATGTCCTCACCAACCTGCAGCCCGCCGGTGCAAGCGATGCCGACTTCGCCGCCGTCTCCGAGTTCTTCCGCGACAAAGACCTCGCCGACCTCACCTTCGCCATCGCCGAGATCAACGCCTGGAACCGCCTCGGCATCGCCTTCGGGGCCGAGTGGAAGCCCCCGGCACTGAAGGTCGGGTAGCATTGTCATACCGATCGCGGCCATCTATCATCGGGCTACGATCGGGCTGAGGGGGAAAAATGGGCGCCATCGACGATACTCGGAAGGTCCTGCAGGATTTTCTCGCTCCCGAATTGCGCGAGATCAAGGCCCGGCTTGACGCTTTGGAGAAACAGATTGAGGGTGTGGACCGCCGCGCGGAACACCGCCATGAAACGGTGATGACGGCCCTTGGGCGAATCGTGGACTACACCGAGGTTCGCGAGCGCCTCGCACGTCTGGAAGCCGCCAAGGAATCCGTCCATCAATAGCGCCATCCTCCGCGCCGACTCTCTGGAGAAGACCTACCCTCCGCTCACCTCCGGAGCGCCCGGCCTCACACTCTTCCGCAATCTCTCGCTCGAGGTCGCCGCCGGCGAGATGGTAGCCATCGTCGGCCAGTCCGGTGCCGGCAAAAGCACCCTCCTGCACCTCATGGCCGCGCTCGACCGCCCCACCACCGGCAAGGTCTTCGTCAGCGAGACCGAGGTGACGGCCCTTTCCCCACGCCAACAGTCGGCCTTCCGCAATCGCCAGATCGGCTACGTCTGGCAGTTCCACTATCTTCTGCCCGAGTTCACCGCCGCCGAGAACGCCGCCATGCCGCTGCTCGCTCGCAACATCTCCCGCAGCGGAGCCCTCCCGCAAGCCGAGAGCTGGCTGGCCCGCGTCGGCCTCGCCGGCCGCGGCCATCATCGCGCCGGAGAGCTCTCCGGCGGCGAGCAGCAGCGCGTCTCCATCGCCCGCGCCCTCATCACCCAGCCCCGCCTCCTGCTGGCCGACGAGCCCACCGGCGATCTCGACGGAACCACCTCCGCCCAGGTCTTCGAGCTCCTCCAGGAGCTCCACCGCGAGCAGGGCCTCGCCAGCCTCATCGTCACGCACAACCTTGACTTCGCCGCGCGTTGCGATCGGGTATTGCGGCTCAAATCCGGACGACTCGAGCCAGCCTGACCCCTGAAAGAGCTACACCCGGCCTGCTTTGGTTCCACATTGGGTCACCGGCCCTATCTCAATAGACCCATTAGCTCAACACCTGGCGGTTTGCAACCGATTTCCCACAGCGGCGTCCAATCATCTGATGTCGGAAGCCCCGCAGCCGCTACGCTTTTGGTGCAGCTGCGGATACACTAGGGCCAACTCTCTGGACGCCAGAACAATCGATCGCTTCCGGTGGTCCAGGTCCCTCACTCCGCGGACAGACGATCGCCCGCGGCAGGCCACGGCAACCGTCATCGCAGACCGCGCCCTCGCAGTAGTAGCATCATCGCTCCATGCGCGGGGCTCCGGTCCGAAGGGGGAGTATGTTCGAACGCTATACAGAAAAGGCGCGGCGGGTCATCTTCTTCGCCCGCTACGAGGCGAGTCAGTTCGGCTCGCCCTACATTGAAACCGAACATCTCCTGCTGGGTCTTCTCCGTGAAGACAAGGCCCTCACCAATCGCTTTCTCCGCTCCCACGCGTCCGTCGAATCCATCCGCAAGCAGATCGAGCAGCACACCACGGTCCGCGAGAAGGTCTCCACCTCAGTCGACCTCCCGCTCTCCAACGAGTGCAAGCGCGTTCTCGCCTACGCGGCCGAAGAAGCCGAGCGTCTCTCCCACAAGCACATCGGTACGGAGCATCTCCTGCTCGGCCTGCTCCGCGAAGAGAAGTGCTTCGCCGCGGAGATCCTGACCGAGCGCGGTCTGCGCCTCGCCACCATTCGCGAGGAGCTGCAGCGCACCACCCAGGAAAAGCCCGCCGCACCCGCACAGGGTGGCAAGCAGCGCGGCAACCAGCAGGAGCAGTCCATGCTGGCGGAGTTCTCGCGCGATCTCACCCAGGCCGCATCCGACGGGCAGCTCGATCCCCTCGTCGGCCGCGACTTCGAGGTCGAACGCGTCATCCAGATCCTCTGCCGCCGCACCAAAAACAACCCCGTCCTCATCGGCGAACCCGGTGTCGGCAAGACAGCTATCGTCGAAGGCCTCGCGCAGAAGATCGCCGACGGCGAAGTCCCTTCGTTCCTCGCCGACAAGCGCGTCCTCTCGCTAGACCTCTCGCTGATCGTCGCCGGAACCAAGTACCGCGGCCAGTTCGAAGAGCGCCTGAAGACCATCATGAAGGAGCTCATGGAGAATCAAAACTCCATCGTCTTCATCGATGAGCTTCACACCCTCGTCGGCGCTGGCTCGGCCGAAGGCTCGCTCGACGCCGCCAACATCCTCAAGCCGGCCCTCAGCCGTGGTGAGATCCAGTGCATCGGAGCCACCACCCCGGCCGAGTACCGCAAGTCCATTGAGAAGGACCGCTCGCTCGAGCGCCGCTTCCAGGCCGTCAAGGTCCCGCCACCCAACGAAGAAGATGCCATCAAGATCATCATGGGCATCCGCGAGAAGTACGAGAAGTTCCACGCCGTCAGCTACACCGACGACGCGATCCACTTCTCCGTCTCGCACTCCAACCGCTACATCCCCGATCGCTTCCTTCCCGACAAGGCAATCGATCTCATCGACGAAGCCGGTGCCCGCGTCAAGCTGCGCCAGACCACGCTTCCCGAAGAGCTGACCGAGGTTCAGAAGCGCATCAAGTTCATCGTGCATCGCATGGAAAATGCCATCGCGAATCACGAGTTCGAGAAGGCTCGCTTCTACTCCGACGAGGAGCGCAAGGAGCGCGAAAACCTGCGCGCCCTCCGCGACAAGTACCACCTCGACGAGAGCTGCTCGGGCATCGTCACCCGCGAAGACATCGAAGATGTCGTCTCGCGCTGGACCGGCGTTCCCATCACCTCCATCAAGGAAGAAGAGACCCAGAAGCTTCTCCGCGTTGAGGAAGAGCTGCACAAGCGCGTCATCGCGCAGGACAAGGCCATCTCGGCCCTGGCCCGCGCCATCCGCCGCTCCCGTGCGGGTCTCAAGAGCCCCAATCGTCCCATTGGCAGCTTCCTCTTCCTCGGTCCCACCGGCGTCGGCAAAACCGAAGTCGCTCGCACGCTCGCGCAGTTCCTCTTCGGCAGCGAGAAAGCCCTCATTCGCTTCGACATGTCGGAGTTCATGGAGAAGCACTCCGTCTCCAAGCTCATCGGTTCGCCTCCGGGCTACGTGGGCTATGAGGAGGGCGGCCAACTCACCGAGCGCGTCAAGCGTAATCCGTACTCGGTCGTGCTGCTCGACGAGGTCGAAAAGGCTCATCCGGACGTCTTCAACCTGATGCTTCAGGTCTTCGAAGATGGCCAGCTGACCGACGGCCTCGGCAACACGGTCGACTTCAAGAACACCATCATCATCATGACCTCGAACATCGGCGCCAAGCACCTGATGAAGCGCGAGTCACTCGGCTTCCAGTCGAGCAAGGATGAGGTCGTGCTCGAGAAGATGCAGGAGATGGTGATGAGCGAGGTGAAGAAGACCTTCAACCCCGAGTTCATCAACCGCCTCGACGAAACCATCGTGTTCACCGCCCTCAGCGACAGCGACCTCATGCAGATCCTCGAGCTCCTCGTGCAATCCCTCAACACCAACCTGGTGCACAAGGCGATCACGATCAGCGTGCAGGACGACGCCAAGCGCTGGATCCTCGAGAAGACCATCGTCGACCGCAACTACGGCGCCCGTCCGCTGCGCCGCGCGCTGCAACGCTACATCGAGGACCCACTCTCGGAAGCGCTTATCGCAGGCCAGATCGCCGAGCGCCCCGCGTTCCTCGAGGTCTACCTCGACAACAACACGCTCCACTACCGCCCCGTCACCCAGGAAGGCGAAGAAAAAGCCGCCGGCCTGGCCCTCAGCGTGGTCTAGCCCTCAACGTGGTGTAACCAGTAACTCCTCTTCACGACGAAGCCCCGGCCGATGGCCGGGGCTTCGTCGTGTCTACTCCCAAATCTTCAGGCATACGTCTTTCCTCGTAGCTCACAGCTGATCTCCTCATAGCTCTACAGAACACAAACCACCGCTACCCCCACTCAGCAAAACAGCCGCCGGGTGCCCCATATCTCGAAGAGACGTGGGTTTCCAGAGAACTCGATCTAGACGGTAGGCCCCGGCAACCGACGGGTTGTCGGCTCGGGCCTTCAGGGAGGTGTCACCTCGACCGGAGCGGAGTGGAGAGACCTGCATTTCCTCGCCTCTCGTATCTCGCATCTCGTATCTTCATTTCGGAGGAACTGATGCCCGAACTCGATCGCCGCACCTTCGCCACGCTGCTCCCTGCCCTTCTCGCAGCCTTGTCTCCTGAAGCTCAAGCACAGCAGACTTCCACTCCCGCACCCGCAGCCAAGCCATCGCTGCCCACGCTCACCTCCGGCGTCTACCCTCCCGGCCCCACCACCGGCTCCGGAGGCCGCAAGGCCCACCGCTTCCTCGCCGGCATGCTCCCCGCCAGCAACATCCAGATCGAGATGCACGAGACCGAGCAGCAGCCCGGCACGCCCCACGAAGCCATCGGCACGCACCTCCACAACGAGATCTGGCTCGTCCGCGAAGGAACCTGCGATCTCATGACCAACGGTGTCACCCGCCGCATGAACGCCGGCGACGTAGGCCTCTGCTGCGCCGGCGACCAGCATTGGGTAGCCAACGCCGGCGACACCGTCTGCAAGTACTTCGTCGTCACCGTAGGACCGCCCGAGCCCCGCTGACCACCAGAAAAACAGAGGCCCGCAACTCATCACGAGTCGCGGGCCAAGTCTGCCTTCTCAGGGATTTTTTAGGTAAAACGATCGGCAGTTCCCTCTGCCAGACCTAAGCGTTTTAGGCGGGGGGCAACGCCCCAAAGCTACACCAGCTTGCTGAGGCCCTTGGCCGTCTTCGTGGCTGACTTCACCACATCTCCAGCCGAATCCAGCGCATCGTCGAACCGCCCTTTGCTGACCTCGATAAACTTCTGTGTCTCCTTGGCGAGCTTCTCCGCCTGGTCCTTCAGGTAGTCCGCCGCGTCCTCAATCGACTCGGACACATCCTCGGCTTTGCGGCGAATCTGCTTGCGCGTCGCCGCGCCCGTCTGCGGAGCATAGAGCAGCGCCGCGATCCCACCCGCGATAGCGCCAAGCCCCAGGGCAATCCAAAACTCTCGATTCTTCATCGTGCAACCCTCCATGAATGCGTTTCGCGTTGTGGAGACGAATCCCGCTCGTAATAAGATTCGACACCACGCACTTGAGTTGTGTGTCCTACGCAATTCCTGCCAGTTCCATCGCCCGCACAAACACTTTCTCGAACATCGTCCGGTTCAGCTTCCCCGTCAGCGTATTGCGCAGCGACGGATGATAGCTCCCGACCAACGTCAACCCGTTCGGCAGCTCGTACTCCGCCCCGTGGCCGAAGGTATACGCCGACCGCCGCGCAATAATCCCCGTATTCACCAGGTGCGCAAGATACCCATCCCACGCAATCTTGCCCAGGCACACCACCACCCGCACCTTCTTCAAAGCATCCACCTCCGCCGTAAGGTGCGCCGAGCAGTTCCGGATCTCCTCCGGTGTCGGCTTGTCTCCCGGCGGAGCGCACCGCACCACCGACCCGATCCACGCCTTGCGCAGCTTCAACCCGTCGTCCCGCGAGGTCGCCTTCGGCTTCGTCGCCAGCCCTAAATCATGCAGCACGGGATACATGAAATCCCCCGACCCATCGCCCGTGAACGGTCGTCCCGTGCGGTTCGCTCCATGCGCTCCCGGCGCCAGACCCAGGATGAGGATCCGCGCGTTGTGATCGCCGAATCCCGGCACCGGCCGCGCCCAGTACTCCTGATCCAGGTATGCCCGACGCTTCGTCTCGCCGATCCGTGTGCAGTACTCCCGCAGCCGGACACACCGCTCGCAGCCTGCAATGGTGGCCTGCAGCTCTGTCAGGACGTGAAGCCCCGCCTGCCCCCGGTTCCCGGCCGCTGCGGCGCGCTTTCCATTGCCCCCTCCGACCTCCGCTTGCGGTACCGTTGCCGGCTTCGCTTTGTCCTTCCGGTAACGCTCCATGCAGTGTTGATGATACCGTTGCCTTTGGGCCTTTTCTTCGAAAGTCCGCAGCGGCCCCACCGGGCGAGCCCTGCGACGCTGGAGAAGTCTCATTCAGGCCAGGAGAGCAGAAACACATGAACGGGGAAGCACCGCGTCCCGACGAGCAACACTGGGAGGCCGCTGGCCCCCGGACACGCCGGTTATCCAACTCCGGGTACGTGACACCCGGCATCATCGGGCTGGTGTGCGTCGCCCTGCTGATCGCCTCCTATGAGCGCGGCCACGGCCACTTCCACCACATCACTGACGCTGTAGTCGCTCCCACGCCGACTGTCTCGGAGTCCTTCAACGCTCCTGGCGGTCAGGACGCCATCCGCCTCACCCGGACCGCCACCACCATCGGCACGCAGCCGGAGTTCCTCTCCGCGACCCTGCTTCCCGGCCGCGGCCTGGAGGTCCTCCAGATCACCGCCTCCATCCCCGGCCACGGCGAAGTGCCACTGCTCGCAGCCCCCACCCTGGCCGACGCTCTCAATCAGTGGACCGGCACCGGTGCCGATGCGCACGGCGCTCTTGGCGCCACCACCGCCGGAGCCTTTCTCCTCCCCTGGGCCGGCCGTCTCCTCGGACACCCAGGCATTCAGCCCGGCACCGTCCAGGTCGCCTGGCAGGGACATACTCTCACCGTTCCCGCAAACGGCGAAGGCGCCGCACAATCCATTCAGGGCCTCGTCCTCGACCGCGCCGTCGAAGCCGTCAAGACCTCCGTGCTGCCTGACGGACAAGCCCTCCAGGCCACGCTCCATGGCGGCGACTTCGCCGGCGCCTGGCCCTCCACCGTCGACGTGGAATACAGCATCGAGATGACCGGCCACACGCTGGACATGACCGTGAAGGCGACCAACACCGGCTCGAAGCCCGTCCCCATGGGCATCGGCTGGAAGCCTCACCTCGCCATCCCCAGCGGCGACCGTGCCTCGGCCACGCTCACCATCCCTTCGACCACCCTCAGCGCCACCGATCCCCACACCGGCGCGCCCACCGGCAAGACTCGCACTGCCTCCGACACCGGCATGGACTTCTCCCGCGCCGCCGGCACGCCGCTCGGCGGCCGCGATATCGACGCCACCTACACCGATCTCCTGCAGGCCGGCCTCGCCGATGGCCCCATCGCGATGCTTCGCGACCCCGGCTACAACTACACCCTGCGCCTCGTCCCGCTTTCCGCATCCATCAGCCGCTTGCACGTCGAGGCGCCCTCCGGAAAGCCCTGGATCGTCATCCAGCCGGAGACCAACGGCGACGATCCCACCGGATCCCAGTGGCAGGCCCCGGACGACAGCGGCCTGGTCACCTTGGCCCCCGGCGCCAGCATGCTCTGGAAGCTGCGCCTCGAGATCTCCAACACTGTCCCTCCCGGCGGAGCCGCAGGCGGCAACACCCGGCAGACCCCCTGAGCCCCAGGCTGTCGGTGGCCGACGGTCTTCAGGCCGCAAGGAACTTTGCCCTCGTCCCTCAAGCCCTGAAGACCTCGCCCCTCGACAGCTCGTACGTTCTTGCTCTTCCCTACATCCCGCCGTCGGCCCGCAACGTTCTACACAACCACCCCCGCCCGGATTGACCCCCGCCGCGCACGCTCGTATCCTTGAACCTGGCAATGTTGTTTCCCACATGCGCCGGGCGGCGCTGAAGCGCCCATCCAGCCCGCGCCCTCTCCGAGACATATCCCTGCCGACACGAATTTCCCCCTGGAAGGCGATTGCACCTTGACCCCTGCAGATACTCACGAAGAGACCCTGACTCCTGCCTCTGAGACCTCCACACTCGCGGAGAGCCACGATCATGATCACGCTGGCCATGATCATGACCACACCGGCCACGATCACGAGCATCACCAGCACGGCCCCACGCTCAATCCCGAGCTGACCCGCTCCATCGAAGTCGAGGCCCCCGCGTCCGAAGTCGACAAAGCCTTCCGAACCGTCGTCAAGAAGTACGCGAAGATGGCGCGCATCCCCGGCTTCCGCGCCGGCAAGGTGCCCGAGTCGCTCATCAAGTCGCGCTTCGCCCGCGACGTCCGCCAGGAAGTCCTCGAGTCCCTCGTCAGCGACAAGTTCCGCCAGGCGCTCGAGGCCCAGAGCCTCCAGCCCGTCTCCCAACCCCAGGTCTCCGAACTCATCCTCTTCGAGGGCCAGCCCCTCAAGTTCACGGCCAGCTTCGAGGTCCTGCCGGAGTTCTCCGTCGACGGCTACGACAGCGTCACCATCGAGAAGCCCGACACCACCCTCACCGAGGAAGAGTTCCAGGCCGAGCTCGACAACGTCCTCGAGCACCACGCCACCGTCGAGCCCGTCGAAGAAGATCGCCCCCTCGCCGAAGGCGATTGGGCCGAGATCACCTTCACCGGCAAGATACGGGACGCCGCCCAGGTTGTTGGCGAAGACGGTCTCGAGTCCGCCACCACCGAGCAGCCCATCACCGGCGAAGACGTCGTGATCCAGGTCGGCGGCAAGAACACCCTGCCCGCCTTCACCGCCGCTCTCAACGGGGCCAAGGTCGGCCAGGAGCTCGAGTTCGAAGCCTCCTACCCCGCTGAGTTTGGCGATCCCCGTCTCGCCGGCAAGACCGTCGCCTACGACGTCACCGTCAAGGCCATCAAGAGCAAGACCTTCCCCGACCGCGACGACGAGTTCGCCAAGACCCTTGGCAACTACGAGACCTGGTCCGAGTTCGAGACCAAGCTCCGCGAGCGCGCCGCCGATCGCAAGAAGGACAATCTCGAGGCCCAGGCCCGCGACAAGATGCTCGACGACGTCATCGCCAAGTTCAACTTCCCCGTGCCCGAGACCTTCGTCCAGCAGCAGATTGACGCACGCCTCGAGCGCGGCCTCCGCGCCCTCGCCCAGCAGGGCATGAGCGCCGATGCCATGCGTCAGCTCGACTTCGGCCGCCTTCGCGAGGCCAACCGCGATCAGGCCATCAACGAGGTCAAGGCCTCGCTGATCCTCGACAAGATCGCCCAGGTCGAGAACATCGACGTCTCCGACGACGAGTTCGAGCGCGAGCTGCTCATGCTCTCCCTCCAGTCCCGCGAGCCGCTCGATCCCCTCCGCAAGCGCATGCAGGAAGATGGCTCCCTCGCCCGCATGAAGGACCAGATCCGCCGCGAAAAGGCCGGTCAGGCCCTCTACGAGAAGCTGGCTAAGTAATCTCCACCACGAACCCGGGTCCCAATGGGCCCGGGTCTTCGTTTGAACTCACAACTTGGAGTAGCAGCGGGCTTCAGCCCGCGGTACACACAGCAAAAAGTGCGGGCTTCAGCCCCGGGCTACCCGCAGAGATTCCCCCCACAATTCCACAGCACCCCGCGCCCTATCCTGAGAATCAACAACCTCGCGGCAGGCATCACGCTGGCGACTGGAAGCTGGAATACTGGGATCTGAACGTACCAAGAACCTGAACCACCAGGAAACGAGGAGAACAATGGGACTAATTCCGATGGTGCTCGAGCAGACGAGCCGGGGCGAGCGCTCCTATGACATCTACAGCCGTCTGCTGCGCGACAACATCATCTTCCTGGGAACGCCGATCGACGACAACATCGCGAACCTCATCATCGCGCAGTTGCTCTTCCTCTCCGGCGAGGACCCGGAAAAGGACATCCAGCTCTACATCAACTCCCCCGGCGGCTCCATCTCCGCCGGCCTCGCCATCTACGACACCATGAACTACATCAAGAACGATGTGGTCACGTTCTGCATCGGCCAGGCAGCCTCCATGGGCGCGTTTCTGCTCATGGCCGGCAAGAAAGGCAAGCGCTTCGCTCTGCCCAACTCGCGGATCCTCATCCATCAGCCCTCCATGGGCGGACTCCAGGGCCAGGCCACGGACATCGACATCCATGCCCGCGAGATCCTGCGCATCAGGGAATTGACGAACAAATTGATGGCGCTGAATACAGGCCAGCCGCTCGATCGCATCGAGCGCGATGTCGAACGCGACTTCATCATGACCGCGCCCCAGTCCAAGGAGTACGGCATCATCGACGACATCATCGATCGCCCCCGCAGCTAGTCGAAGCAGCAGACCTGGGTTGTCTCGACATATTCCCCACCACCAAAGATGTGTCATTTCGACCGGAGCGGGACGGTTTCATCGTCCCGCGTAGTGGAGAAACCTGCTTCCTCTCCGAAGCGATCAGCAAAAACAATGCCCGGCCATCAGGCCGGGCATTGTTTTTTGCCGGCTCCGCAGACCCGCCCAAGCCGCTGTGGATAACCCGAACCGAGTTCGCCAACCGTACCGTTTTGCTTACCCGCATGCCACTTCCGTACAGTCCCCCTTCTTGACGAAGGTGTAAACTGATCCAGTTGCGCGGCGGCAGGTGGCTTCGCCGTTAGGGCAGATTCCCTGTAAATGTCACACGAGCTTCGGCGTTTTCCCAGATGAAAACGCCACCGCACCAATGCTCGAAATGCCCACGAACAGGGAAAGTGCTCCAGAAGGAGTTTTAAACCGCATATGAAGACCTCCCGGGGCCCGGAAGAGACGCTGCGCTGCTCGTTCTGCCACAAGTCGCAGGACGCTGTGGCGAAACTCATCTCTTCCCCGTCCGACTATCCCCGCGCTTACATCTGTGACGAGTGCGTGGGCGTCTGCAACTCGATCCTCGAGGACGACAAGCAGGACCAGCCCACCACCGGAACGCCCCAGCACCTTCCCAAGCCTGCGGAAGTTCGTGCCTTCCTCGACGAGTACGTCATTGGTCAGGACATGACCAAGAAGAAACTCGCCGTCGCCGTCTATAACCACTACAAGCGCATCCAGATGAACCGGACGCGCGGCAATGACGTCGAACTGCAGAAGTCGAACATCCTGCTCGTAGGCCCCACCGGCTCGGGCAAGACCCTCCTGGCCCAGACCCTGGCCAAGATGCTCGATGTCCCCTTCGCCATCGTCGACGCCACGACCCTCACCGAAGCCGGCTATGTCGGCGAGGACGTCGAGAACATCATCCTCAAGCTCCTCCAGGCTGCCGACGGTGACGTCACCCGCGCCCAGACCGGCATCATCTACATCGACGAGATCGACAAGATCGGCCGCAAGGACGAGAACCCCTCGATCACCCGCGATGTCTCCGGCGAAGGCGTGCAGCAGGCGCTGCTCAAGCTCCTCGAAGGCACCGTCGCCAACGTCCCGCCGCAAGGCGGACGCAAGCATCCGCACCAGGAGTTCACGCTCGTCGATACGACGAACATCCTCTTCATCTGCGGTGGCGCCTTCGTCGGCCTCGAGAAGGTCATCGCCCGCCGCATCGGCAAGAAGACTCTCGGCTTCAAGACTCAGGCCAATCCCAAGGACGATATCGCCACCCCGATCCGCGCCCAGCGCGACTCGGAGCTGCTCCGCCAGGCTGAGCCCCAGGATCTCCTCAAGTACGGCCTCATTCCCGAGTTCGTCGGTCGCCTCCCGGTCCTCGGTATCCTCGATGAGCTCGACGAAGCCGCGCTGATCGACATCCTCACCCGCCCCCGCAACGCCATCCTCAAGCAGTACGCTCGGCTCTTCGACTACGAAGGCGTCAAGGTCACCTGGACCGACGAAGCCGTCCGCGCCATCGCCGGCGAAGCGCTGCTGCGCAAGGTAGGAGCCCGCGGCCTGCGCATGATCCTCGAAGAGCTCATGCTCGACCTCATGTACCACGTCCCCGGCAACAAGCGCGTCAAGGAACTCCTCATCACCGAAGAGATGGTGGCGAGCCGCGACATTACGCTTCCCGTGGTCCTGGAAAAAGCCGGTTAGCTTTCAGTTATTGACTCTTCGATCAACCATGGTTTGACTCAACAAAGCGGGACAGCTTCGGCTGTCCCTTTTGTTGTTTCAAAAGGACTTCTATTCCACATCTGCCTCAACCCACGACACTCCCATCTCGCAAAATGTGCGAGAGCCGAACACTCATTCCACCTTGGTGCGATCAACGAAAACCTTGGTAATGCTGGCGTTGAGAGCGACTGCGAAACGCGTACAATCCTCTCCAAGCCAAGCACAGCGCATCCTTCCGGTGCGATGCACGTCTAATCGGGGAGACTATGACCAACGACGATCGGCAATTACTTAACGGTGAACAGCGCAAGCTCCCCATGATGCCCATCCGCGAGATGGTGATCTTTCCGCACATGATGGCCCCCTTCGTGGTGGGCCGCGAATCGAGCGTGCGGGCTCTCGAAGAAGCGCTCAACGGCGACCGCCGGATCTTCCTCGCCACGCAGCACGACGCTTCCGTCGATGAACCCACGGCAGACGACATCTTCTCCGTCGGCACTATCGGCAACATCGTGCAAAGCGTCCGCATGCCCGACGGCAACATCAAGGTGCTCGTCGAAGGCATCGAGCGCGCCCGCGCCACCGAGATCAACGACGACGACGGCTTCTTCGTCGCCACCGTCCGCACCTCCAAGGCCGAGCTCAAGGCCAACGCCGCGACAGATCAGCTCGTCGCCCGCGTCCACCAGCTCTTCGAGCAGTACAACAAGCTCCAGCAGTCGCTCAATCAGGAGAGCGCCGCCGCCCTGCGCACCGACGAGCCTTCCAAGCTCGCCGATGTCATCGGCTCCAATCTCCCGCTCAACATCGAAGAGAAGCAGCAGCTCCTCGAAGTCTTCGATCCCGAGATGCGCCTCTCCCGCATCGCCGACACCCTCGACATCGCCATTGAGAAACTCAACATGGATCGCACCATCCAGTCGCGCGTCAAGCGCCAGATGGAGCGAGCCCAGAAGGAGTACTACCTCAACGAGAAGATCAAGGCCATCCAGAAGGAACTCGGCCGCGGCGAGAAGAGCGAGTTCGACGAGCTTCGCAAGAAGATCGAAGAAGCCGGCATGTCCAAGGACGTGCAGGAGAAGGCCATCCAGGAGCTCAAGAAGCTCGAGGCCATGCCCCCCATGTCCGCCGAGTCCACGGTGAGCCGCAACTACCTCGACTGGCTCCTCGCGGTCCCGTGGAAGAAGCGCTCCAAGGAAATCCGCTCCATCGAGAACGCCGAGACCGTCCTCAACGAGGACCACTACGGCCTCGAGAAGATCAAGGACCGCATCCTCGAGTTCCTCGCGGTGCGCCAGCTGGTGAAGAACCCCAAGGGCTCCATCCTCTGCTTCGTCGGGCCTCCCGGTGTCGGCAAGACCTCGCTCGGCATGTCGATCGCCAAGGCGACCGGCCGCAAGTTCGTGCGCCTCTCTCTCGGCGGTGTGCGCGATGAAGCTGAGATCCGCGGCCATCGCCGCACCTACATCGGTGCGCTCCCCGGCCAGATCATCCAGTCCATGAAGAAGGCCGGCACCAAGAACCCCGTCATCATGCTCGACGAGATCGACAAGATGGCCGCCGACTTCCGCGGCGATCCCGCTGCTGCCCTGCTCGAGGTCCTCGACCCAGCCCAGAACCACACCTTCCAGGACCACTACCTCGACGTCGAGTACGACCTCTCGCAGGTGCTCTTCGTCGCCACCGCGAACGTCCTCCACACCATCCCCGGCCCACTCCAGGACCGCATGGAGATCCTCCGCCTCTCCGGCTATACCGAGCTTGAGAAGATGGAGATCGCCAAGCAGTACCTCGTCAAGAAGCAGATCGAAGCCACCGGCCTCACCAACACGCAGATCACCATCAGCGAAGATGCCCTCCGCGACATCGTGCGCTACTACACGCGCGAGTCCGGCGTGCGTAACCTCGAGCGTGAGATCGGCAACGTCTGCCGCAAGGTCGCACGCAAAGTAGTCAAGGACCCCGCGCACACTGAAGCCATCACCGCCGAAACCCTCCCCGACCTCCTCGGCGTCGCAAAATATCGCGACTCGCAGGTGCAGGAGAAGAACGAAGTCGGCCTCGTCACCGGCCTCGCATGGACGGAGATGGGCGGCAGCATCCTGCAAACCGAAGTGCAGGTGCTCGACGGTAAGGGCAAGATGACGCCCACCGGCCAGCTTGGCGACGTTATGCAGGAATCCGCGCAGGCCGCGCTCACGTGGATCCGCTCACGCTCGCATCACCTCGGCCTGCCGCGCGACTTCTACCGCAACATCGACATCCACATCCACGTGCCCGAAGGAGCCATCCCCAAGGATGGACCGTCTGCCGGCATCACCATGGCCACGGCGCTAGCCTCCGCGCTCACCAAGATCCCCGTCCGTCGCGACATCGCGATGACCGGTGAGATCACGCTCCGTGGCAAGGTGCTGCCCATCGGTGGCCTCAAGGAAAAGCTGCTCGCAGCCCATCGCGCCGGCATCCGTGAAGCCATCCTTCCTGCCGACAACAAGAAGGATCTCGCCGATCTCCCCGACCTCATCAAGAACGAGATGAAGTTGAACTGGGTCGAGCAGATGGACGAGGTGCTGGAGATCGCTCTCGCGCAGCGGCTGCCCAAGCTGGAAGAAGAGGTGCCCGAGGCGCTCACCGGCGGCAAGCAGATTCCGCCGCCCGCAGCCGTCCAGCCACCCAACGTGGCGCACCAGTAACCATCACCGAAAAGACAAACAGCGAAGGCCGGGCATCATGCCCGGCCTTCGCCATTCCTGCTCAAGGTTCGCGATGGAACTTCTACTTACGCCCTCGCCCGTCCGCCACCGATGAGGTGCATCACCAGGGAGATGACCGCGCAGATGATCAGTAGGTGGATGAAGAAGCTGGTGACGTGAAGGCCGACGAAAAGTCCGAGCCAGGCGAGTGCAAGAACGATCGCAAGAATAAGAAACATGATGGTGCCCTCCTAAGGGACGTCCAGGTCATTGCCCCCGCGCGTGGGCCAGCCTGTTACGCCTCAGTGAGAGCGTTCCCGCATACCTCCGCGTTGCTTGGCAAGGTTTTTTTCTTTCTCCACATCGCGAAGCCAACAACTTACCCGCCCGCTGCATCTACCCAAACGATCGGGCAAGCGGCCATGAGTTCATCCCGCCGCCTGACGCAAGATGTCTGGAGGCTGCTATGGAACTCATCATCGTCATTGTCCTTGTCCTGTTGCTGTTCGGTTCGTTCCCTGCGTTTCCCTACTCGCGCAGCTGGGGCTATTACCCCTCCGGCGCGCTCGGAACCATCCTTCTGATCGTCGTCATTCTCTGGTTGCTGCACGTCGTCTAACGAGGCTGCAGGCACCGGCAGAAACGGCAGGTCACGGCTTCAGCCGTGACAACAAGCCGCACAATAGCCGCGGCTTTAGCCGCTGAGGAAGCCTAACAAGAGCAAAAGCGCGGCAGCTTATCAGAGTTTCCTGAGAGCTTTTTCGCGGAAGCAATCTGCTCTACCATGAAGGGACGCGCTCTCATGCGCGTCCCTTCACTTATGTCAACGACTACGGCAACTCCGGCAAGCCTGCACCTCAGCGCACTCGCTCCCACCTTCTCGCAATCCGAGATCCGCGCGATGAACGTCGCCTGCACCGCCGTCGGCGGCATCAACCTTGCCCAGGGCGTCTGCGACACCGACCCACCCACGCCCGTCGTCCAGGCCGCCATGGACGCCATCCTCACCGGCCAGAACATCTACACCCGCCTCGACGGCATCACGCCGCTCCGCGAAGCCATCGCGCAGAAGCTCGCCAGCTTCAACAAGCTCCACGTCGATCCCCACTCGCAGATCCTCGTCACCAGCGGCGCGACGGGAGCCTTCTACTGCACGCTCCAGGCCCTGCTCAATCCCGGCGACGAGCTCCTCATCTTCGAGCCCTTCTACGGCTATCATCTGCTCACCATCCGCGCGCAAGGCCTCAAGGCCAACACCGTCCCGCTCCACGCGCCCGAGTACTCGCTCGATATGGATCGCCTCGGCGCCGCGCTCACCCCACGCACTCGCGCCCTCGTGCTCAACACGCCCGCCAACCCCAGCGGCAAAGTCTTTACGCAGCCAGAGCTCGAACAGATCGCCGCCTTCGCCATCGAGCACGACCTCTTCGTCATCACCGACGAGATGTACGAGTACTTCCTCTACGACGGAGCACAGCATCTCTCCATCGCCGCGCTCCCCGGCATGGCCGAGCGGACCATCACCATCAGCGGCTTCTCCAAAACGTTCTCGGTAACCGGCTGGCGTCTCGGCTATCTCGCCGCCGACCCGCGCTGGATCCCCGCCATCGGCAACTTCCACGACCTCACCTACATCTGCGCGCCCGCACCGCTGCAGCATGGCGCCGCCGCAGGTCTGCTCCAACTCCCCCAGAGCTTCTACACCGACCTCGCGGCCGAGTACCAGGCCAAGCGCGACAAGGTCTGCGCCGCACTCACCAAAGCCGGCCTCACACCCTCAGTCCCCGACGGAGCCTATTACATCCTCGCCGACGCCACCAACGTCCCCGGCGCGAACGCCAAGCAGAAAGCCCGCACCCTGCTCGCACAGATCGGCATCGCCACCGTCGCAGGCTCAGCCTTCTTCTCGACGGACTCCCAGGGACGCAATGCAGGCGACAACCTGCTCCGCATCTGCTACGCCAAGAAAGACGAAGAACTAGCCGAAGCCTGCCAGCGCCTGGAGAGCTACCGTGCCTAGTCGCACAATGCGGGTGCCCCATATCTCGATTTTGAGATGTGGGCATCGCGCGTGTAGCGCGACCGCTCTCCTACCTATGAGCAAAGGCCGGTAAGAGTTCTCACCGGCCTTCTCGCTCGCGCGAAGCGCTACTCGCCGTCCGCGCAGGACCCGCCCGCAATGCTCGGAATCAGCATCACCTCGTCGCCATCCTCAAACGCATGCGCGTCGCCGCCCAGAAACCGGATGTCCTCATCGTTCACGTAGACATTGATGAACCGCCGCAGCTTGCCATGCTCATCCTTAACGTTCTGCGACAGCGCAGGAAACTTCGTATCGAACTCCGCCAGCAGAGCCGGCAGGTTCTTCGCCTCCGTCGTAATCGTCTTCTGACCTTCCGTATGACGGGCCAACGCCGTCGGCAACACTACCTTCACGCTCACTGCACACCTCCTGCTGCTACTAACTCGTCTTCTTCGCGCACAGTCCCAATAAGAGCCGGGTCGATCTCGCGGATGTACGTATCAAACTCAGCAAACCGCGGCTTCACCGCAATGCCTGCGTCGTAGCGGTCCACCAGCGCGTCCGTAGTCTTCAGCCCATTGCCCGTAATGCAGACAACCGTGGTCTCATCCGCGCCAATTCTGCCCTGCGCATAGAGCTTGGCCGTGACAGCCGTCGTCACACCACCCGCCGTCTCCGTGAAGATTCCTTCAGTTTCCGCCAGCTCCTGGATACCGCTCACCACCTCGACGTCCGAGACATCCTCCGCCCATCCGCCCGTCTCTGCAATCATCTTCGCGGCAAGAGGTCCATCCGCCGGATTCCCAATCGCCAGCGACCTCGCGATCGTGTTCGGCCGCTGCGGTTCTATGTAATCCCAGCCCTGCTTCACTGCATGCGAGATCGGCGAGCACCCCGTAGCCTGCGCGCCGAAGAACCGCACCGGCTTCTCCTCGACCAGCCCTAAGGCGATCAGCTCCTTGAACGCCTTGCGAATCTTCCGCACCAGCGATCCACCCGCCATCGGAACCACCACGTTGTCCGGCAGCTTCCAGCCCAGCTGCTCGGCAATCTCGTAGCCCATCGTCTTCGAGCCCTCGGCGTAGTACGGCCGCAGGTTCACATTCACGAAGCCCCAGTTGTACTCATCCGCGATCAGCGTGCACAGCCGGTTCACATGGTCATAGTTGCCATCGATCCGCACCAGCCGTGCGCCATACACCAGCGTGTTCAGGATCTTCGCCGGCTCAAGATCCGCGGGCACCAGAATGCACGCGTTCAGCCCCAACCGCGCCGACTGCGCCGCCACCGAGTTCGCCAGATTGCCAGTCGACGAGCATCCCACCGTCGTGAACCCGAACGCCTGCGCATTCGCCAGCGCCACCGCAACCACGCGGTCCTTGAAGCTCAGCGTCGGAAAACACACCGCATCGTTCTTCACATAGAGGTTGTTCGCGCCGATGCGCTTGCCCAGCTTCTTCGCCTTCAGCAGCGGCGTAAAGCCCACCGGAAGATCGGGCTCATAGCCCTCGGGGATAGGAAGTAGCTGCTTGTAGCGCCAGATGCTCGCTGGCCCGGCTGCCACGCTCTCCCGCGTAAACCGCCCGCGCACCGACTCCAGGTCGTACTGCACTTCGAGGGGCGCCAGGCAGTCCGGACAAGCCGACAGCGGCCGATTGCCATAGCTCTTGCCGCACTCACCGCAGCGAAGCTCATACACCGTACAGGAAGAACTCATTCATCCGCTCCCAAGAGTAGTGGAGCGGATCTGCCAATGACGCTTCTCTTTTCCGGAAGGGGGGAATACAGGAGGTTCGTGGCCGATCAATGAGGACAGCCGCTGAAAAAGCCAGCCCCTTGCCACCGAATCTCATGTTCCCCGATTGCTCGGGAGAGAGTTGACACCGGTACCTACAAGCTGTCCGGTTGTCGTGGCGTCAAAGGGCTCGTCCCTCAACCACTCTTCATGAAATTCGTCCCGCTTGCGCGGAAGGAATGTATCTCTTGTAACACGGCTGTTCCATGAGAGCAAACAACCCCACATCCTAATCCTTCCAGAAATCCCGAAAACGGCTGTGAGAGTCGTCACCAGCTCCCACCCGCGTGAGCTTCTATACTCCGAGACGTGCCAGAACTTCAACAACCGGGCAGCTCTCACACACTTCCAGCCGTCGAGCTGCACCGCGTCTCGAAGATCTTCGGCAACTTCGCCGCCCTGCGCGAGGTCTCGCTCGCCATCCCCGCCGGCTCCAGCGTCGTCCTCCTCGGCGAAAACGGCGCCGGCAAATCCACGCTGATGAAGATGGTCAGCGGCCTGTGGACGCCCAGCTTCGGCAAGCTCAGCGTATTCGGCCTCACCCCCGCCGACCAGCGCGGTCGCATCGCCACCATGGGCCACTCCACCATGCTCTACGACGAGCTCACCGGCATGGAAAACCTCGAGTACTTCGGCCGCCTCCACACTCCCGAAGGCGTCCCCGTCACCAAATCCGGCCTCCGCGACCGAGCCGCCGCCGCCCTCCGCGACGTCAACCTCGACCCAGCCAACACCCGCCGCGTCGGAGAGTACTCCCAGGGCATGCGCCAGCGCGCCTCGCTCGCCCGCGTCCTCCTCACCGAGCCCGACCTCCTGCTCCTCGACGAACCCTTCTCCAACCTCGACGTCCAGTCCGCCCACGCCATGATCGAACGCCTCCTGGCCTGGGTCGACGTCCCCTCCGCCGACGGCACGCCTCGCACCCTCATGCTCATCACCCACCAGGCCGAGCTCGCCAGCCCCCTCGCCCGCACCACCATCACCCTCCATGGCGGCCGGCTGGCCTCGATAGAGCATCGCAACAAGGTGGTCACCGCATGAGCAAGCATCAAGCCGCCGCTCCCAAAACCAACGCAGCCCGCATCCTCGACGGCCTCAACATCTCCTACGAGCTCCGCACCTACGACGTCGACCCCGACGACCTGACTGCCATCTCAGTCGCCAGGAAAATCGGCCTCCCACCCGAGCAGGTCTTCAAGACCCTCGTCACGGTCGCAAACGTCAAAGAACACTTCTTCGCCGTAGTTCCCGGCGACCAGGAGCTCGACCTGAAGAAACTCGCGACGGCCGCAGGCGTCCGAAAAATAGACCTCGCCCCGCTCAAGGACGTAGAGCCGCTCACCGGCTACATCCGCGGCGGCGTCACGATCCTCGCCGCAAAGAAACCCTTTCCCGCCTTCGCCGACGAGACCATCGAGTTCTTCGACACCATCTCCGTCTCCGCCGGCCTGCGTGGCGTGCAGCTCCTCATCTCCCCCGCCGACTACCTCCGCGCCACCGAGGCCACCCTCGCCGACCTCACCAAGGCAGGGGTGTCCGCATGAACTACGCCCAGTATGTGCAGGCCCACTTCGCCAAAGAACTTCGCCTCGAGTGGCGCGCCCGCGACGCCATCAACGGCATGCTCTTTTTCACGCTGCTCGTGGTCGTCGTCTTCGCCATGGCCTTCGACCCCGCCAGCTACCCCACCATCACCCGCCAGATCTCCGGCGGCCTGCTCTGGGTCGCGCTGCTCTTCGCCTCGATGAACGCGCTCAACCAGTCCTGGGCCCGGGAGCTCAAGAACTCCGTCCTCGACGCCCACCGCCTCGCCCCAGCGCCCGCCTCCGCGCTCTTCCTCGGCAAGGCCCTGGCCAACTTCCTCTTCGTCACCGCGGTCGAGCTCGTCCTCGCTCCCGTCTTCGGCGTCTTCTACAACCTGCATCCCCTCGGCCAGACCTGGATGCTCCTCGTCGTCCTCCCGCTCGGAACCTGGGCGCTGGTGGGCAACGGCACCTTCTTCGCCGCGCTCAGCCTGCGCACCCGCAATCGCGAACTCCTGCTGCCCCTGATCCTCTTTCCCATCTCCCTGCCCGCGCTCCTCGCCATGATCCAGGCCACCACCTCTATCCTCACCGGCGACAGCTCGCCCATGCTCTGGATCAAGGTCCTCTTTGCCTACAACGTCGTCTTCACCACCGCCTGCCTGCTCTTCTTCGGCATCGTCCTCCAGGGCGAATAGGCGCAAGAACTGTGAGGTTCATCACCGGCCCAACACCACCCCCGCAAGATAGAATCAAACCCGTGAAAGACAGCAGAAAAAGCTCACCGCTCCCGGGTATCTGGTTCGCTCTCACGATGCTGGTGATGGCCTACGGCTTCTATCAAGCGATGATCGCGCCCAAAGAAGCCACGATGGGCAATCTCTATCGCGTCTTCTTCTACCACTTCCCGCACACCATCCTCAGCTTCCTCTTTCCCTACATCAACTGCATCGCCTCGCTGCTCTACATCGTTTGGCGGCAGAACAAGCCCGAGCTCGCGCTCAAGGCCGACGCCTTCGCCGTCGCCGCAGCCGACGTCACCGTGCTCTACGCGACGATCGGCCTCGCGACGGGAATGCTCTGGGGACGCGCCGCCTGGGGCATCTGGTGGGCCTGGGACGCCCGCCTCACCACCTACCTCCTGCTCTGGCTGCTCTACGTCAGCTACATGCTGCTACGTAGCTTCGCGGCCGGCGGCCAGACCGCCATGGTCGCCTCCGTCCTCGGCGTCTTCGCCGCCATCGACATTCCCATCTGCTTCATGAGCATCCGCTGGTGGCGCACCCAGCACCCCGCACCCGTCTTCGGCGGCAGCGGTGACTCCGGCATCGACAAGAGCATGGTCCCTGCCATCCTCTGGAACATGGCCGCGTTTCTGATGTGGGGAATCTTCATCCTCGGCTGGCGCTACGCCCTCGAACGCCGTCGCCAGCACCAGGACACCCTCGCCACCGAAGCCATGCTGCGCGGCGACATCGGATTGGAGAACGCATGATCCCCTTCTCAACCCTCTCGGAACGCCACCTCGTCTACGCCTACCTCGTTGTCTGGATCCTCCAGTTCGGCTACGCCGGCTGGCTAGCCGTCCAATGGAAGAAGACCCCCCGCAACTAACTGGGATCTGGCAGCTGGAAAACTGGAATCTGAACTCAAAACTCCCAGGCCAAGACTCCAGGCTCAATCGGCCTTTTTCGTCGTCGTCCCAACCCATCCCACGTAGCCATGCTTTGCCGTTGCGGGTCCCGTCCCGCGCCCCTACACTCGAAGACGACGTGGGACTCACTCTGCAACCTCATCATCGCCGCGCGACCCTGGCCCTCCTGCTCAGCGCCGCGACCCTCTCGCTGGCCGCCTGCCGCCGCGACCGCTTCCCGGCCTACCCCCAGAACTATCGCGAGTTCGCCTACATCACCGACGGCCAGGCCAACGCCGTCACCGTGCTCGACCTCGTCTACCTCCGCAAGGATCGCAGCATCAACGTCGGCCGCAATCCCTCCGGCATCGTCGCCAGCCCCACCCGCAATGAGGTCTACGCCGTCAACACCGGCAGCGACTCCGTCTCCGTCATCGACGCCGGGAACAACACCGTCGCCGCGACCATCGGAGTACACCACACGCCGTACTTCCTCGCGGTGGCGCCCGATGGCCTCCGCGCCTACGTGCCCAACTCCGCATCCAACACCGTCAGCGTGCTCGACCTCGACAAGCGCCGCGAGATCGCCGCTGTAGCCACCGGCGAAGGCCCAGGCGTCGCCCGCGTCTCACCTGACAATCGCGCCCTCGTCGTCAGCAATCGCACCGCCGGCAGCGTCTCCATCTATGACATCGCCAGCGACCCACAAGCCCCGCTGCGCTTCCGCTCCACCTTCTCCGGCTGCCCCGGCGCCACCGACATCGCCATCCTGCCCGACTCATCGAAAGCCTTCGTCGCCTGCTCCGGTGGCCACCAGGTCATGGTCGTCTGGCTCGCCGTCGCACCCGACTCCTACCGCGGCAAGCAGGACGCCACGCTACAGCACGACCAGTTCCTCTGCCTGCTCGATGTCGGCAAAACGCCCGTCCAGCTCGCCATGGAGCCCAGCGGCAACGAAGTCTTCTCCATGAACTTCGACTCCGACTCCATCTCCGACATCTCCACCTGGACCAATGAGGTCGTCGCCACCACGCTCGTCGGCCCCAAACCCGTGCGCGGCATCATCAGCGAGGATGCCTCACTCGCCGCCCCGGGCACGCTCTGGATCAGCACCTTCGGCACCGACTCCGTCGCCGCCTACTCCATCGACGACAGCCACGTCGCCACCAGCGTCCGCACCGGAACCCGCCCAGACGCCATCGCCTTCTCCACCGACCAGCACGCCCTGCTCGTCGTCGATACCGGCTCCGCCGACGTCGCCGTCATCCGCACCCAGAAGACCACCACGCCCGAGCTCGTCACCATGCTCCCCGCCGGCGCCCAGCCTCACGACATCGCGATCAAGTCCTTCCGCGTAGACCGCAAAGGCGCCCCAAAGACCCCGTAGCCGGCACGCGAATACCTCATCGCTCAATACCTCAAAGCTCATCGCTCAACAGACCAAGTTCGACCTCGCTCCTGAATCCCTGCAAACCTCGCACCTCTACAGCCCCGCATTGACGTGCAGGAGAGCCTTCCTCCGCGGCTAACTTGCCGCCCGCTCCGCATCATCCACCCGAGCCTCGCGCAGCGCCTGCCGCGTCGCCGACACATACGCCCCGCCCAGCAACAACAGCCCCGAGATAAACGCCCACATCATCAGCCCCACCGACACCTCGAACGGCCCATACACCGCGCGAAAATCCAGGTACGGCAGCGCGAAGATGTAGACATACTTCGCCGCCTCCCACAGCAGCCCCACAACAATCGCCGTCGGCAGCACCGCGCGCGCCGGAACCTTGCGGTTCGGCAGCACCCAATAGATCAGGAAGAACAGCCCGATACTCGCCACCACCGCCGCACCCTTCAGGAAGCCCTGCGAGATCACGTTGAACACAAAGTTGTCCGTATGCCCCAGAAACAACTTCGTCATCACCGCCCGCTGTCCCGCGCTCAATGCAATCGACATCATCGCCAGCACCGCAACCCCCATCGCCAGCCCAATCGACACCACCTGGTTGTGCAGATAGCTGCGGTTCTTCGTCACGCCCCAAACACTGTTCAGCGCCACCTCCAGCGGAAGGAACACACCCGTCGCCGTGACGAACAACATTACCAGCGAGAACACCCTCGTGCCCGCATGGCTGTTCGCCAGCACCCGCATATTCCGCATCACAAAGTCCTGGTTGCTGGGCAGGAAGTACGTCATCATCTGCCCCACCATGTTGGTCATCGCCGGCGAGTGAAACACCTTCTGCGAGATCGTCAGCAGCAGCACGATGAACGGAAACAGCGACAGAATCACCTGCGCCGCCACGCTGAACGCATACGTATGGACTTCCGTATGCGTCATGTAGCGTGCCAGCGCCCGCACCTGCTCCCACGTGCCGCTCTCCGCCACCCGTCGAGCCGGCGCAGCCTCCAGCGCGGGCGAAAGCGCCTCGCCGCCGGCCTTCTTCATCTCTGTCGGAGCTTCCCCAACCTCTTCTACTTCCGCATCGCGCATCAACCCTAGTTTACGTCCGCACCCACCGCGGCGTTCTCCGCACGCTGGATGTGCTCGATCGCCCAGCGCGCCGTCTCCGCGAGCACCGCATCCTCGCCAGCAGCCCATGCCTCAAGCTGAGGAAGAAATCGCAACTCCCCGCTGTTCCCCATCGCAATCGCCACATTGCGATGCAGCCGCTTCTTCCCCGTCCGCTCCAGCGGCGAGCCCCGAAACCATTGTTTGAATGCACGGTTGTCCATCGAAGCCAGCCACTCCAGCGATGGATTCATCAACTCGCCGCGCGAACTCATCCCGCCCTCCCTTTGTGTAACCTTCGTGTCCTTAGCGTCCTCCGTGTTTTCCTTGTCTTCCCTTTGTGCAACCTTCGCGACCTTAGCGTCCGCCGTGCTTTCCTTCCCCTCCCTTTGTGCAACCTTCGTGTCCTTAGCGTCCTCCGTGATTTCCTTCCCCTCCCTTTGTGCAACCTTCGTGTCCTTAGTGTCCTCCGTGTTTTCCTTTTCCTCTCGCCATGCTGCCGCACGCACGCGCCGCGCAGCCTTCCCATTCCACGGACAAACATCCTGGCAGATATCGCACCCAAACACCTGCCGCCCCATCCCCGCGCGCAGCCCTTCCTCAATCGCGCCCTTGTGCTCAATCGTCAGGTACGCAATGCAGCGAGAAGCATCCATCTGACGAGGCGCAACCAGCGCATCCGTCGGACACGCATCGATACACCGCGTACAGCTCCCACAACGATCCGCAGCCGGCATCGCCCAAGCCTCCGCCGCAAGCTGAAGCGACGTCACAATCACCCCAAGCAGCACGAACGATCCACGCCCCTCATTCAGCAAACACGTGTTCTTGCCGATCCATCCCACACCCGCCCACGTAGCAATCGCACGCTCCACAATCGGCCCGGTATCGACATAACATCGCGTCTCCAGCGCCTCGCCGAAACGCGCCCTCATCTCCGCCTCAATCGCCTTCAGCCGAGGCAACAACACCTCGTGATAATCACTCCCCCGCGGCACATCGCTCGCCAGTTCTGCTGTTCCGCTCTTCCGCTGTTCTGCTCCTCTGCTGTTCTGCTTTTCTGCTGCATCTGAGCTCCACGCATACCGTGCAATCCATCCCGCCCCCGCATCAGCCGCATCAATCGACCGCGGCGCATCCCGCGGCCCATACTCCACCGCGCATACCAACACGCTCCGCGCCCACGGAAACGCCCGCCGTACATCGCCGCGCACCAGCTGCCCCAGCTCATCGGTGCGCTTCAAATACTCCATGCCCCCCGCGCGCCCTTCTGCGATCCACGCCGCATACCGAGCGTCAAGTAACTCCGCGGCCTCGCTCTCCGGATCAGGCACAGGAGCAATCCCGGCAACATCGAAGCCCGCAGCCAGCGCACGCTCGATCAGCCATTGTTTCTCCTCGCTCCCTATGTTTCCGACGAAGCTCCCCGGCATCATCCCCTCATTGGACACGTTCGCGCCCCCGCTGTACATCGCGCATGCAGTATCGTGAGGGACAAGGAAAACCACCGGATGCCCGCATTCCCCACCGCCGCCAACGCGCCAAGCGAGCTCGTTCCCTCAACCTCGTTAGACTCCCGCCGCACCGCCTACACCCGCTTCGTCCTGCTCGTCGCCGGCCTCGGCGGCCTGCTCTATGGCGTCGACGTAGGCATCATCGGCGGCGCCCTGCCTTACCTCCAGGCAACGCGCCAGCTCAGCGCCGGCCAGCTCTCCATCATCGTCGCCGCCGTGCTGCTCGGCTCCGTCATCTCCACGCTCTTCGCCGGTCTTCTCGCCGACCTCCTGGGTCGCAAGCCGCTCATGATCCTCAGCGGCATCGCCTTCTCGCTCTCCATCCCCGTCATCGCACTCTCGCAGACTTACACCTCACTCTTCGCCGGCCGCCTCCTGCAGGGCATCAGCGGAGGCTTCATCGGCGTCGTCGTTCCCCTCTATCTCGCCGAGTGCCTGCCTGCCTCCACCCGCGGCCGCGGCACCGCCATCTTCCAGTGGCTACTCACCTTCGGCATCTTCTCCGCCGCCGTCATCGGCCTCTACTTCAGCTATCGCGTGAAGTCCGTCACCGCGACCGCCGAGGCCTCCGCGCTCTTCCAGTTCAAGGACCACGCCTGGCGCAGCATCTTCTGGGTTTCGCTCCCACCCGGAATCCTCTTCGTCCTCGGCTCGTTCTTCGTCGGCGAGTCCCCCCGCTGGCTCTTCCGCAAAGGCAAGATCGCCCAGGCTGAGACCGCGCTCCTACGCTCCCGCATGCCCGAGCAAGCCGCCCTCGAGCTCGCCGAGATGGCTGCCAGAGACTCATCCGCCTCGTCTCCAACATCCTCAACCACCGTAGACAAGTCCAGCTCCCTCCTCCGCCGCAAGTACGTCATCCCCTTTGTCCTCGCCTGCGTCATCCTCGCCTGCAACCAGGCCACCGGCATCAACTCCATCATTGGCTACAACACCAACATCCTCCTGCAAAGCGGCCTCTCCGACTTCGCCGCCCACTGGGGTTACGTCCTCTTCACCGCCGTCAACTTCCTCATGACGATGGTCGGAGTCGCCCTCATCGACCGCAAAGGCCGCAAATTCCTCTTCACCCTCGGCTGCTCTGGCCTCTTCGCCTCGCTCATCCTCGTCGGCGTGCTCTTCCGCACCAGCGAGAGCAACAGCGTCGACGTCACCGCGCAGGTCCAGGCCATGGTCTCCTCCGACCAGACCCTCACGTTGCCCTTCGATCCCACCACGGCAGCCCACCTCCTCGGCGCCGTCTCCACCGTCGACAACACCCGCGCCTCACTCGCCGTCATCTACAGCTACGGCGACTACACCGGAGCCACCAGCATCCATCGCTCCGACGACGCGGGTTCCGCTCCCATCACCGTCACCCGCGCCGACGCTCTCCCCGGCACCCGCGTCGAATCCTTCTTCCAGAACCCCTTCGCCCATCTCGACGCCGCCAAGACCGCGCCGCTGCACATCGTCGGCGCGAAGATCAGTGGCGTCCCCAGCGCGCAGCACGGCTGGATCCTCGCCGTCGGCCTCTATCTCTTCATGAGCTTCTACGCCATCGGCCCCGGCGTCTGCGTCTGGCTCGCCCTCTCCGAGCTCATGCCCACCCGCATCCGCTCCAACGGCATGAGCATCGCCCTGGTCATCAACCAGATCGTCTCCACCGCCCTCGCCGGAGTCTTCCTCCCGGTCGTCTCCAAGCACGGCTACAGCTTCATCTTCTTCGTCTTCGCCGGTTGCAGCCTCGTCTACCTCGTCACCGTAGCCTTCTTCCTCCCCGAGACCAAAGGCCGCACCCTCGAAGAGATCGAACAACTCTTCGACAAATCCTCCGCCGCATAGGCCCACCACAACTTTGGGTGCCCCATATCTCGAAGAGATGTGGGTGGACCTCCAACAATTCGGTGCCCCGGGTCCCTCGCACTTCGGGGCCCGCACTCACCCCTGGGGTCCATCGCAAGAAAACCGTTGCGTACCTTTGCGTCCTCTGCGTTCGCCTTTGCCCTTGTTGTTGCTGTCGCAGTGCCTTTGCAGTTGCCTTTGTCTCTCGCCATCATCCTGAGAAGCGCAGCGACGGACGAAGGACCCCCGAGTTTCGTCTCACGCGGCACCCATGCACCTCGCTCGGGACTCCCAACGCGACTCGATCACCCGTTTCGGCATCCTTGCCCCACCCGTAACCCTCCTGTAACAATCGCAGCGAATGCCTCCCGCCACGACACACCCCCTCTTCGCACGAATCAGGCGCTCCACACTCGCGCTGACCCTCGCCCTTTCCCCAACCGCCCTCCTTGCCCAGGCCGCGATAGAGAAAGCACCCGCCTCCAACCCCATCAGCTCCAAGTGGGCCAGCCGCGTCGAAAAAGAACCCCGCCTCACCCACGACCAGAAGCTCGCGCTCCTGAAGAAGAACATCAAGTACGTCTTCATCCTCTTCCAGGAAAACCGTAGCTTCGACTTCTACTTCAGCAACTATCCCGGAGCCGATGGCCTCTACAACAAGCCCGCCTCCCAGGTCGCCGGCTTCACCCAGCCCATCGTCAACCTCGACGGCACCGTCACCACCATCTCCCCCTTCCGCATCCCCACCACCGTCACCGACATCAACGGCAAAGTCGTCCCCCTCTATCCCACCGACATCGACTCCGTCGATCACTCCCACGTCGGCATCTCCCGAAAACTCAATCTCGATGCCGCAGGCGTCGCCCGCAATGACCAGTACGCCCTCAGCGAAGAAGGCGTGACCCTCAGCGAAGGTCAGTCGGGCAAGCCCTCCAAGCTTCCCTCCCTCGCCCGCAAGCAGATGGGCGAGCTCGTCATGGCCCACGTCGATTGCGACATCGCCCCCTTCCTCTGGCAGTACGCCGATCGCTTCGCCCTCTTCGATCACTTCTTCGACACCGTCGTCGGCCCCTCAGGCCCCAACGCCATCGGCATGATCTCCGGCCAGACCGGCGAGACCCAGTGGATGCTCCACCCCGAGCTCGCCGAAGGCGCCCACGGGGCCACCATGCCCACCGTCGGCAACGCCCGTCCCTACTGGGCCCTCGCGCAGGACGAAGCCGGCAACCCCGCCCAGCCCAAACCCAACCCCGAGAAGACCTTCGCCTTCAACCTCACCTACGCTTCGCTGCCGCTCTCCTTCATGGGCTCGGACATCGCGAAGACCACTGCAGCCGACTACAACCCCGCAATGGATCTCCCCGACATCCAGGACGACATCGCCAAGATCGCCGGCCACGGCGTCGCTCCCATCCACTGGGGCTGGTACCAGCAGGGCTACGCGCATGAGCCCAACGATCCCGCTGGCAAGGCCCTGCACGTCGGCTACGTCGCGCATCACAACGCGCCACAGTACTTCGGCTATGTCGCGGACAATCCCCTCGCCAACATCCACATGCACTCGCTCAGCACCTTCTTCACCGACATCACCGACCGCAAGCTTCCCGACTCCGGCGTCTTCTACATCCGCGGCGGCTACGGCAACATCTTCGGCATGAAGCCCGCCGATCCCTCGCCCATCGCCCAGAAAAACTTCGCCGGCGACGACGATCACCCCGGCTACTCCGACTCCGCCCTCAGCGAAGCCATGCTCGCGAAAGAAATCAACGCCATCGCCCAGAGCCCTTACTGGCCGCACGCCGCCATCCTCATCGCCTACGACGAGACCGACGGCCTCTACGACCACACCCAGCCCCACGTCCGCTCGCGCGACAACAAGGGGCTGCCGCTCGACCAGGGTCCCCGCATTCCCTTCCTGCTCATCTCGCCCTACGGCGTCAGCCACGCGATCGCGCACGAGCCCTCGGAGCACAGCTCCATCATCAAGTTCGTCGACGAGCTCTTCGACCTCATCCCCCTCGCCGACCTACCCGACGAGCTGAAGGCCCGCAAGATCGGCCACGACAAGTACCACCAGGACTTCCTCGGCCCCGCCGACGACCTCACCCCCGGCGTCTCCGACCTGCTGACCGGCTTCGACAACGCCCGCCTCCTCGGCAAGCGCAAGCTCCTGCCCGCCAGCTACGCCATCATCCCCGAGGCCCAGCTCACAGCCTTCCCACACTACGGCGGCCAGGGCTGCAAGGCCCTCCACATCAAGCCCACCGACGCCGACCTGCCCAACCCCGTCCCCGCCGACTTCAACCCCCGCCCCAATACCACCCCCGGCGATCCCCGCTCCGGCACCTGGAAGCCATGAGAGCGATCGCACTCGCCTGCACCGCTCTTGTCCTTCTTGTTGTCATCCCCGAAGGGGATCTGCTGTTCCTGAGTGCCCAAACCCCGGGTGCCCCACGTCTCGCTTCTGAGACGTGGGCCGGATCAGCACCACAGTCTATCCCCACCACCACTCCGGGTGCCCCAGGTCCGGATTCTCGGACCTGGGGCACCACCGCAGTTAGCCCTCCACAGGTCCCCGCTCCCCAGAAAAATGTGTCATCTCGACCTGAGGCGCGCAGCGCCGCAGCGGAGAGACCTGCTTCTGAGCCCTCCGACATCCTCACCACCATCCGCCACCGAGGCACCCTCCTCTGCGGCATCAACCAGTCCGAACCCGAGTACACCCTAGCCGACCAGCACGGCCCCCGCGTCGCCTTCGACACCGACCTCTGCCGCGCCGTAGCCGCCGCCATCCTCGGTCCCCAGGCCCACTACGCCCTCAAGGGCTATCCCGACAACGACACCGCCCTCGACGCCCTCCGCGCCGGCGAAATCGACCTCGTCCCCACCGTCTCCGACGACCTCACCCACGCCACCCAGCCCGGCATCCTCCTCACCCAGCCCGTCCTCTACGACGCCATCGGCATCCTCGTGCCCGCCGCCACGCACATCACCACCCTCGCGCAACTGTCCGGCCAGCGCGTCTGCTACCTCGCCGAAACCGAGATCGACTCCCAGCTCCACGCCTACTTCGACGACCACCGCCTCACCCTCGCCCCGTTTCCCTTCCAGGAACAAGGCGAGATGGAAGCCGCCTTCTCCACCCACAACTGCACCGCCCTCGCCGGAGACCTCACCCGCCTAGCCGCCGTCCGCGTCTCGCTAGCATCCAGCGCACCGAACTACACCCTCCTCCAAGAAACCATCGCCCCCGATCCCCTCGCGATGGCCTCCCGCTCCGGCACGAACGACGACAACCGCTTCCACAACATCCTCACCTGGACTCTCAACCTCCTCGTCGCCGCCGAAGAGCGCAACCTCACCCACACCAACCTCGCCACCGCCTCCAAGTCCACCGACCCCACCCTTCGCCGCCTCCTCGGCCTCACCCGCGAGCTAGGCCACCCCCTAGGCCTCGACGACGCCTGGCCCACCCACGTCCTCGAAGCCACAGGCAACTACGGCGAGCTCTTCAACCGCGACCTCGGCCCCGCCTCCCCCCTCAAACTCCCCCGAGGCCCCAATGCCCTCTCCCGCAATGGCGGCCTCCTCCAATCCCTCCCACTGCAATAACACCGCGCCCCACCGCGTACTCCGCGAACCCCGCGTTCGTCTTTCCCACACTCTCCCAGGCCCCGTTGTGCACCTTCGCGCCCCTGGCTCCTGGCATTCGCCTCTCCGTTGTGAAACCTTAGTGCCCTTCGTGTCCTCCGTGTTTTCCTCCCGGCGTAAGCCCGTCGCGTCCCTCCGCGTCCGGCGCGTTCGGCTCCTCCCTCCCAACGACCCGAAGCGGTAAAATAGAACCGATGCCGCAAGCCCTTCGCCGCAAATCCGCCACCGTCGATGTAGGAGGAGTGAAGCTAGGTTCCTCCGCGCCCGTCGTCGTCCAGTCGATGACCAATACCGACACCGCCGACGTCGAATCCACCGTCCAGCAGATCGCCGCCCTCGCCCGCGCCGGCTCCGAGCTCGTCCGCATCACCGTCAACAACGACGATGCCGCGCAGGCCGTCCCCGCCATCGTCGAAGGTATCCGCGCCAAGGGTTGGACCACGCCCATCGTCGGCGACTTCCACTACAACGGCCACCTGCTGCTCCGCAAATATCCCGACTGCGCCCGCGCGCTCTCCAAGTACCGCATCAACCCCGGCAACGTCTCCATCGGCCGCAAAGATGACGACAACTTCCGCACCATGGTCGAGTGCGCCGTCGAGTATCAGAAGCCCGTCCGCATCGGCGTCAACTGGGGCTCGCTCGACCAGGCCCTCCTCACCAAGATGATGGACGCGAACTCCAAGTCCGCGAACCCACTCCCCGCCCGCGACGTCATGATGGAAGCCATGGTCGTCTCCGCTCTCGATAATGCGGCAGCCGCCGAGCGCTACGGCCTCCGCCGCGATCAGATCGTCTTGTCTGCGAAGGTCTCAGGAGTAAGAGATCTCATCGACGTCTACACCGAGCTCGCCTCCCGCTGCGACTACGCCCTGCACCTCGGCCTCACCGAAGCCGGCATGGGCATGAAGGGCATCGTCGCCTCCACCGCCGGCCTCTCGCCGCTGCTGCTCGCCGGCATCGGCGACACCATCCGCGTCTCGCTCACCCCAACGCCCGGCGGCGATCGCTCCGAAGAAGTCCGCTGCGCCCAGCAGATCCTGCAGTCGCTCTCCATCCGCAGCTTCATGCCCCAGGTCACCAGCTGCCCCGGTTGCGGCCGCACCACCAGCACCTACTTCCAGGAGCTCGCCGAGCGCATCCAGAACTACCTCGTCGAGTCCATGCCCGAGTGGAAAAAAATCTACCCCGGCGTCGAAGAGCTCAAGCTCGCCGTCATGGGCTGCATCGTCAACGGCCCCGGCGAATCCAAGCACGCCAACATCGGCATCTCGCTCCCCGGCACCTTCGAAGAACCCAAAGCCCCCGTCTACATCGACGGCAAACTAGCCATGACCCTCAAAGGCGACCACATCGTCGAAGAGTTCCAGGTCATCCTAGACGACTACGTAGAGAAGCGCTACGGCCATCAGGCAGTCGAGGTCTAACTTCAAATCACAACGCGCAACACAAGAACGGCGTCCCCAGGGACGCCGTTCTTGCATTGCACGAACCGGGTGCCCCATGTCTCGATTCTGAGACATGGGTTGAATCGGCAACCCGGTCTGCTCCCACCACCAACCTGGGTGCCCCATATCTCGAAGAGATGTGGGCCAGCAGAATCCAGGCCCTGGGAACAACTGTCACTCGCGGAAAGAAGTAATGTCGATTACTTCCATCAAACCGCCCCGACCCCAGGCAGCACCGCTTGAAAGCTCCTGCCGGATCCACACGGACAAAGATCCTTCCGCCCCAGCTTCTCGAGCAGGTCCTTGTGACCGCGCACAATCCGCAGACCACGCTTGACATTAGTTTCGGAGGGATAACCCTTGCGCCGCTTACTACTGCGCTCGAAAGGAGTGGAGGTTGTCGATGGTCTCAAGAGTTTCGATAGTCTGCATGTCAGACCTCCTCGTTGGAATGCCTCCAACATAGCACGCCTCCAACAAGCCTTCCCTCATTGCTCGTAGCTATTCCCCTCATACCTCTACAGATCAAACACGCCCCGGCCCGCAAGACACCTAACAACTAGCACCCAACAACCAACAACTCCCTACCCCTTCCACCGATCCACCCACCGCCTCAACCGCGAAGGCACAGCCCTCCGCGCCCGATGTCGCCGCTCCATCCCCTCGCGCATCCACGTAAACGGGCTATTGAACGACCGCAGCTCACTTAGCGGATACACCGTTCCCCGCCATTCGATCCCGCCCCGCCACCACGCATACGCCAGCGACCGCAGCATCGCATACAAAAACATCACCGCGCCCAGCGGAGCTGCCCATCCATACCGCGCATCGATCAAGCTGTACTGCCCGATCACTCGGTACATCGACGCAATCGCCAGCACCACCAGCAACGACGGCAGCAGCGTAGGCAGCCACAGTAACCCCGCCAGCGGTGCCAGGAAGAACATCACAATCCACAACGCCGCGCCCGCCAGCAGCAACGGATTGAACCCAAAGCCCGAGAACAGATTCTTCGTCATCACGCGAATGACACCGCCCGCGCCCTTCGCCCAATGCACCAGCACCAGCCCCGGCGCAAACGCCAATCGCGACTTCAGCCCCGCCGCCTTGATCCTCCGCGCCAGCGTTACATCCTCGATCACCGTCAGCCGCTGCGGCATCATGCCGCCCATCTCCTCCAGCGCCGACCGCCGCAACAAATTGAACGCCCCCACCCCAATCGCATCCTGCGCGTTCGGGTCAGCAATCTTCCATGGCCGAGCCGCCCAGAACCCCAGCAGCTGAAAGAACCCCAGGATCATGCCCTCGCCACGCGACTTCACCTGCGCCGTCGGCATCACCACCAGGTGGTCCGTATCCTCAGCCTCCGCATACGCCAGTGCACGCCGCAAGATCGACGGCGAGAACAGTACATCCGCATCCGTAAAGATCAAGAACTCCGAGTCCGTAGCATCCACCGCCGCCTGCATCGCGTGCACCTTGCCAAGCCAGCCGTCAGGAAGCTCCGTGATGTGCAAAGCCCCAATGCGGTCAGGCCACTTCGCCGCATACTCATCGAGAATCGCGCCCGTCGTATCGGTCGACCGGTCATCCACCGCCAGCACGAACAGCTCCGGATAATCCGCAGTCAGGAAGCAGTCCAGCGACGCCCCGATGCTCTCCGCCTCATTGCATGCCGGCACCACCACCACCACCGAAGGCATCTGCTCCGGCATGATGTTCCATACAGAAGAAGTAAGGTCCGCCATCCCCGGCAGCTTCTGCAGCACCGCGGTCGCACGCACGCACCACGTGCCCGCAATCCCCCACGCTCCCAGCTCGATCCATGCGCTCCAGAACGGAGTAACGTGCCAGCTCATGCTGCCTGCGGCTGCTCCACCGAGTGATGCAGCTCCGGAGCATACCGCGCGCCGAAGAAGAAGATCACTCCCGCGATGGCAAACGTCACCAGCGTCGCAGCCAGCCCATAACGCAGGTTCGACCGGTCACTGATCATGCCGATGAACGTCGGCGAAAACATATCCCCAAAGATATGCAGCGCGAACAACTGCCCCGCCATCGCAGTAGCGCGCAGGTTCGCGGGCACCGCATTCAGCGTCGCCGCGTTGATTGGGCCAGTCCCAAGGAACACGAGAAACACCGCCACACTCAACGAAGGAACCATCAGCGCCCTCGGTCCGAAAAAACACACCACCGCAGGAGGAATCGTAAGCACCGCACTAATGCCCGGCACGAAATAAAGCGCCTTCGAGGTCTTCCTCGACCACACCTGCGCGATCCAACCACCCAGCGCCGTACCGCCAAAGCCCGCTACCACAATGATCGGGCCCATCACACCGCCAGCTGCCTGCTGCGAATACCCACCCACGCGTTGCAGGAAAGCGGAGATCCACGCGGTAATGCCGCCCAGCGAAAACGTGATCGCCGCAAAGCCCAGAATCGCGCAAAGATATGCCGGATTCTTCAGCAGCAGCGATAACTCAAACCAGTAAGTCTTCTTTGCCTGGGAGCCCTGTGAGCTGGTCCCGTCCGAAGATTCTGATTGGAGCCTCGCATGTTTCGGCTCCTTCAGAAACGCAAGAATCAGCAACGCCACCAGAACCCCAGGAACCGCGGACGACACAAAGCTCATCCGCCAGCCATAGTGGCTCGCAATCCACGACCCCATCTCGAAGCTCGCAGCCGCTCCCACCGGAAGCGCGATATTGAAGATCGTCAGCACCCGGTTACGCTGATCCTCTGCGTAAAAGTCCGCCAGCAGCGCTGGAGCAAAGATTCCAAAGCTCGCCTCACCAATACCCAGCGCAGCGTGCCGAAAGTTCAACGACGCGTAGTCGTGAACATACGCCGTCAAGAAGTTCATCGCCGCAATGATCAGCGCCGTCGTCACGATCATTGGCTTCCGCGGGAAACGGTCGCCCAGCCAACCCGTGATCGGCGATGCGCCAACATAGGCCACCATAAACCAAAGCGTCAGCGAACCCACCTGTGCATCGCTCAGCCCGAATTCATGCTTCACCGGTTCCTGTACCGCAAACAGAATGTACCGGTCCAGGTAGTTGACGAAGTTCATCGCCGTCAACAGCACCAGCGCCACGGTCGCGCCTTTAGCCGCGCCTTGTGCTGCACCACCCACCGGCTTCGTAACGCTCTCCGCCATCAGCATCCCCCGGCCGCCGCGAAATCACAGCCTCTCGGAGAATACCAACCCTGCAGCAATCCTGGGTGCATCCCACAAATCCGGGTGCCCCACGTCTCGATTCTGAGACGTGGGTTCGCAGGATCTCCCCGACACCACACGCCCCCCGCTCTCTGTCCCCCCGAGAACGCGCCTTTCCTCTTAGCTCATACCTGTTCCCCTCAAACCTCTACAGAACAAAAACACGCAGGCAGCCCAACACCTAACCCCCAACCCCCTCTTACCTACTTCCCCTGCCCACTCAGCCGATACATCAACACCGCCATCCGCTTCGCCTGCCGCGGCAGCGACTCCAGATACACCGTCTCGCCCTCCGCGTGGAATCCCGCTCCCATCACGCCCACGCCCACCAGCCCCGGAATATACGGGGCCACGAACGAAATGTCCCCCGCGCCGCCCTCCTTCGGATCGATGATCGCCATCGGCGGCAACCCCAGCGTCGCATTCACTTCGTTCATCTGCGCCAGCAGCGCCTCCGACGCCGGCGTCACCCCCATCGCCGGATAGCCTTCGTAGAACTCGATGCGCGCACTCGTCCGCGGCAGATGGTCGCGCACAATCGCCTCCATCTTCTTCTTCACGCGATCGTTCTGCTCCTGGTTCAGCGCCCGGATGTCGCCCTTCGCCAGCGCCGTAGGCGCAATCACGTTCGGCTTGCCCGTCGCATCGCCGCCTGTCTTCGCCGCATTCTCTTCCGCCGTCGCTCCGCCCACCACCAGGCCCACGTTGTACGTCAGCCCCGGCTCCTGCAGCTCCGTCCGGAACTGATCGAGGATGCGCGCCAGCTCATAAATCGCCCCATACCCCATCGCGTCCCCAAAGATCAGCGACGAGTGTCCCGTCTTGCCCGTCGTCTCAATCAGCCACGTCTCCGAGCTCCGCCGTCCCAGCCGCACCGCATCCGGTCCCTCCGCGCCACCCTTCGGCGACGTGCCCTCAAACTCAAACGCCAGGTCGCTATGCTTCGCCGCGTCGATCATGTCCTTGCGCGAAACCGACACCGGCGCGCCCGCTCGCTCTTCATCGCCACTCAGCACGATCGTGATCTCGGTCTTGTCCAGCACGCCCGCGGCCTTCATCGCCCGCAGCGCGCTCAGCATCACCACCAGCCCGCCCTTCATATCGCCCGTGCCCGGCCCGGTCGCAACCTTCCCGTTGGTACCCGGCAGTACCGAGTACTTCTGAAAGCTCGAATTCGGCTCGAACACCGTATCCATGTGCCCGATCAGCTCCATCCGCTTGCCGCACTTGCCCTTGCCCAGCGCACACGGATGCTCCGCCACCAGATCGCCCGCACGCTCATCCACCTGCTCCATCGGATGCCACGTCGTCTTGAATCCCAGCGCCTGTAGCTGCGGCTCGATCACATCCTTCACCCGCACCACGCCCGCCAGGTTCATCGTCCCACTGTTGATGTCGACCATCTGCTCCAGCAACGCCACATCCGCCGCCGTAGAAGCATCCACCGCCTTCACCATCACAGCCTCCGGCGTATCCGGCGGGTTCTGCGCCAGCAACGAAGGAGACGACAAGGAAAGAGACAAAGCCGCCACCGCGGCAACGCACGCTCGAACAGAAAAAGTAGTCACGATGCCGTGAGAATACCACCCAATCCTCCGGCCCAGCCGACTCATTCCACCAAAGCCGGGTGCCCCGTATCTCGAAGAGATGTGGGTTGCAGGATGCCGGTGCCAAGTCTCGGTCAGCCATTCGAAGCCTATCCTTCCGCTGCATCTCACCTTCTAACTTGTGGCATCATCCAGCCACTTCGGTCTCTCCGACGCGAGTAGCATCTCGAGCCCCACAACGAGCCGCCTGTCCTTAGAAGGACTGAAAATCGGCCCCAGGAAGATACCGAATGCAACGACGAAGAGCAGAAATGGGCCGGCCAATGCCCCGACCCGAGAGCCGCCGGAATCTCTCTCCAGGGCCTCGAACAGCTGATTCATCAACACGCCCGAAACAATCAGGAACATGATCAGCTGGGCGATGGCGTTGCCCCAGCGCAGCCGGAACTGTCCTTCTAACCGCGTTCCACCGCCATCCGAGATCATCCGGGCTTTGAGCACGCGAGCAGTCTGCGCGCCTCTTCCCCGCGGAGTCACGTAGATCGCGACACCCTCGCGACTCACCTTGCCCGAAAGAGCCTTCACCTGGAACATCTGCGACGGTGGACCTATCGCCTCTTCCAACCGCTGCTGCACCAACTCCACGCGCAATGGCGACCACATCGCAAAAGGCGTGGAGAACGGAAACACCTACCGCATCTCCTCACTCCGTGGATACCGCGCCGTCACCACCGTCGAGATCCCGCCACGCGGCCGAAAATCTCCCACAATCTCCGCCCACACCGGGTCCGTCGCCTTCACCACATCGTCCAGCACCTGGTTCACGATGTTCTCCTGAAAGATCCCCAGGTTGCGATACGTGAACAGATACTCCTTCAAACTCTTCAGCTCGAGACACTTCTCGCGCGGCATGTACCGGATCTTCAGCACCCCAAAGTCCGGCAGCCCTGTCTTCGGGCACACGCTCGTAAACTCCGGATCGTCGATCAAAATCTCATACTTCTGAAACTGGTTCCGCCACGTCTCGATGGCCGGAAACTGGACATCAAGACCTGCCGCCGCATGGTCGTCGGTATAGCCGGTAGTGTGCTTCTGCTCCGTGTTGCTCATCCCTCTATTGTCTCAAAACGTCCTAGCCAGGCGAAACAACCTGCAACTCTCCTCATCGCTCATAGCTGCTCCCCTCGAAGCTCAACAGCGTGCCTGACTCCAGCCCAGCGACTCGCTCCTCGCCTCTCCTGAACGCCTCGTCCCTCTACAGTTCCCCGAACCCATCTTGTCGAGCACCGCAAAGCCAACGGCGCGAACCGAAGTCCACGCCGTTGCCCTTCTTCACTATTCACTACTCACTATTCACTGGCTCTTCAATTCCGTCTCCCCAGCGTCGGCGGGCCATCATTCGAGTTCGTCGTCGAGTTCGGGTCGTTGTTCGTGCTCGCCGTGCGCCGCAGCGTCGGCTTGTTGCCATTCTTCTTGTCGTTCAGCCCGCGCTTGTTTTGGATACGCGCAAGCCGCGCCTTCACCGTGTCGAACTCACTCGTCGTCACCAGGTACTCAGGCCGGGCCGGCAGGATCGTCGCAATCTCCGTCTCAACAGCAGCAATCCGATCCGGAGTCGCAGGATGATCGCTGAACGCCCGCGATAGCGCACCGGGCTTGTGCTTCTCCAGCGCCGACAGCTTCTCGAAGATCGTCACCATGCCCTGCGGATCATAGCCGGCCTTGTACATCCACTGCACGCCCAGATAGTCCGCCTCAGCCTCGAAGTTCCGCGAGAACTGCAGGAACGCCATCGGCACCGCCAGCTGCGCGGCCTCATAGATCCCGTAGCCCGTCCACGTACCCTGCGTAAAAATCATCAGCGGGATCGACCCGATCTGCATGTAGTTCAGCCGCGTCATCTCGCGCGCCGCATGGTGCGCCACCACGTGCGAGATCTCGTGCGCCATCACACCCGCCAGCTCATCTTCCGAATCGCACGCCAGGATCAGCCCCGAGTTCACGTAGAAGAATCCGCCCGGCAGCGCCATCGCGTTAATCTCATCCGTGTCCAGCACCTTGATCGTGAACGGCACCTTCGCATCGGAGTTCTTCACCAGGTTCTGGCCCACGCGGTTCACGTACTCCACGATCACCGGGTCCGTCACCAGGTGCGAGCTCTTCTCCACTTCCATCGAGTACTGCTTGCCCATCCCAATCTCGGAGTTGATCGAGTACCAGTTCCCCATGCCCCGCCCGCCGATGTTCCGCGTGCCGATCGCATTCACATCGTCCTCGCTGCCCTTCTTGATGTGCGGGTCCAGCTGATCGCCCGGGTTCGGAATATCGTCATCCTTCTTCGAGTCGGCAACATCGGTCGCCTTCGCGTCCTTGGACTTCTTCCCATCCGTCTTGGAATCGGCCTTCGGATCAGCCTTCGGGTCGATGACCTTATCCGCATCCGCATTCGCCGAGTGCTCCGCCGCAATCGTGGCGTCGCTATCCTGCGCGGAAGCGTTCGGCTTCGCCGCAGGCTGCTTGCTCGAATCCTGTGCTGCTGGTGCGGACGCCGCCGGAGCGGGACTGGTACCCGGCGCGGATGACGTCGCAGCAGGAGTCCCAGATGATGTCCCAGAGGGCGAAGAGGACGAAGTCGTCTGGGCCAGCGCCACAGCGCCGACCGAAAGGCTCATCAAAGTAGCGAGGGTGAGGACACGCATGTGGGGTTACCCCGAAGAGACACCGCCCCTGAGGAAATCGGCAGATGGGGCGCAGCTCTGGATACCATCTTAGACGCTAAGCCACCAGATTTGGGTGACAGTACAGTCGTGTCCTTCGATAGGACGACCAGCCCCACCACCACCCAATGTCCCGAATCGGGCCCTAAGGTAACGGCGAAGCCGCTACCGCGAAGCGCTACCCGGCGCAGCCGCTAACGCGCACCGCGCGCTGCTCACCACGTGTTATACCCCGTCCCATCAATCGCCACACCCTGCGCGCCCGAATGCACATCGTCGATCCCGCCGTCCGTCTGGTTGATGTCCATCATCGAGTCCGACTGCCCCGTAATCCACGTATCGCTATGACCCGTCATGGGATCCACCGGGATGACCTTCAGATACCCCGACTGCACCAGGTCCTCCAGCGACTGCGGAGCCTTTTCCTTGTCGACCGTGTAGTTGTCGATGGCATTGCGCATCACGTGCAGGTCCTCCTGCAGCACCGACTCCTTAGCCTTCTTCACAATCGTGACGTACTTCGGAATCGCAATCGCCGCCAGCGTCGCGATGATCGCCATGACGATGATCAGCTCGATGAGCGTAAAGCCCCCCGCACCGTCCCGCCTCCGAGTTCTCGCCATCGTGATCATCGCAATCCGCAGCCGTTCGGCCTGTCTTTACTCACTACTCACTACTCACTATTCACTACTCTTCACCACGTGCTGTACTTCGTCCCATCCAACCCCGTCCCATTGCTCTTGGTGAAGACATCGAACACGTTCTGTCCTCCCCACGAGTCCGAATCCGGGTCGTCCTGGTTGGACCGCATTCCCCAGTCTGCCGTTCCCGTCATCGGATCAATCGGAATCTTGCGCAGGAACCGCAGGTGCTTGGTCTGCACATCCACGCCATCCACCAGCGTCTGCAGGTCCGGCGGATAGTTCATCGAGTCCGCCTTGGTCTGGAACGCGCCCTTATCCGCCGCGTCCTTGTAGGCATCGATCGCCCGCCGCATCTCCCACAGGTCCCGCCGCAACGCCGTCTCCCGCGCCCGCTTGATCTGCAGCTTCACCACCGGAATCGCCGCCAGCGCCAAAATCGACAGCACCGTGACCACGATGATCAACTCGACCAGCGTCAACCCTGCCTCTGCGGGCTTTCGGCATTTCGCGTTGGAAGAAAGCTGCATCCTCAAGGATCCCGTAATCTACCCCTTGGCCCTGGACCCTTGGCCCTGAGCCCTTGCTCTACTTCACGTGCACCATGCCCTGCGAGCCGACCGTGGGCAGGTTATTCTGCTTCGAATCCCGCGCGCCGATCCTCACCAGCGCCAGCGGCGAATCTCCCGCCCCGATGGCCTTGAAGGTCAGCGTGCACAACGCTCCATCGCCATTCACGCCCGACGTCTGCGGCGGCCGCGAATCCGTGATCGTCACCGAGCCATCGCCTCCATCGCGGTGCACCAGCGCAGCCGGCTGCCCGTCGCGGATCATCAGGTCGCCGCTGTCCACATCCACCAGCTGCAGCACCTTGTTGTTGAACTGCATCTGCAGCGGCACGCTATACAGGTCATGCGCGTTCGTAACCTTGATCACCACCTGGAAGGTCGAGCCGACGGCCTGGGTCGTCGCCGGAGGAATCACCTGCAGCGAAACCGGCGTCATCGCACCCCCCGCAACCGGCGCGGAAGGAGTCACCACAGCAGGAGATCCAGCCGGAGCCGCCGGAATCGGGTTTCCGTCGCGGGCAATCGCGCCCACCATCGCCGAGGCCGCGCGCGCCGCGGACGTATCCTGCGCAGGCCCCGTCGGAGGCGCCGCATTCATCCGCTCGGCACGCGCCGCTGCCAGCTTCGCCGGGTCCTTCCGCATCAGTTCGATCGACGTGCCGGTGCCCGTATAGATCGCCTCGGTATTCTCGTCCGTCAGTACCTGCTCGCGCACGATGTGCGGGATCACCAGGAAAACAATCTCGTCCTGCTGCGTCGTCTTGTCCTGGCTGGAGAAGAAGTACTTGAAGAATGGCAGCTGCGCCAAGCCAGGCGTCCCGTTCACCGACGTCGAGTCCTGCTTCTGCAGCAACCCGGCCAGCAGCGAAGGCTCGCCATCCTTCAGCTGGATCACCTGCTCCGACACGCGCTGCGAGATGATCGGCTCCGTCACGCTCGAGATCGTCACCTGCCCGTTCTGCGCCGACACCTCGATCTTCAGCTTCAGCGAGATCTCGCGGTCGTAGTGCACCGTCGGCGTAATGTCGATATTCACACCCACGTCGAGGTACGTGAACTGCGTCTGCACACCCAGGCTGGACGCCGCGCTCAGCGTCGAGCTGTACGATCCCGTCGCCACCGGAATCTTGGATCCAATCTTCAGCGTCGAGTGCTGCCCATCTGTCGCCCGGATGCGTGGGTTCTGCAGAATGCGCGTGTCCGCATCGGTCAACAGAGCATTCACCGTACCGCCCGTGACAGACACAGCAAAGTTCGTCGCATTCAGGTTCGCCAGGGTATTCAGCGTGAGGCCGCTGGTGCTCGTGGTGTTCGTCGTACTCGTCGTGCTTGTCGTGCTCGTCGTGCTGGTGTTGGCGGTGTTCTGGTTGTAGTTACTCTGCTGCGGCGTAATCCCAATGCTGGTCGGCAAGGTGATCCCGAGATCGCGTTCCTTGTTGCGGCTCACCTCGAGCACGGCCACGTCGATCACTACCTCGGCACGTGTCCGGTCCAGATCGTTAATCAGCTTCTCCGCCAGGATCAACTCGTCCGGCGTCGCGCGCAGAATGATCGCATTCTGGCTGGCCACAAGGTAGATCTTCACGCTCGGATCGAGCAGGTTGCGCAGGGCAACCAGAATCTCATTCGCATCGTTCTGCTGCGAGACGTTCGTCAGGTAAAACGTCTGCACCGCCATATCATCGAGGTCGGTGCGCTTGGCGCGATTGTTCTGCGCCACAAAAATCGTGTTCGGAGTCACCGGCTTCCAGAACGTCCCGCTCAGCATCCCCACGATGCGTAGAGCGTCGTACAGGCTCATGCTCGTCAGTTTCACCGGGATGCGTTTGGACGTGTAGTCCGGATCGAAGATCACATTCAGCCCGGCAGCCTTGCCGATCGCCTGGTAGACGACTTTCGTGTCCTCCACCATGTCCAGCGTGACCGGATCCTCGGAGACGGGCCGAAGAGTCACCGGCGTCGCCAGCGTAAGGATGTCGCGCTGCACCTGTTTCTGGTACGGCGTCTGTTCGCCCAGCATCGGCGTAATCGGCGCGGCGCCACCGTTATCTCCCGAAGCCAGTGCGGCTTGCGCCGCAGCTCCCGCTGTGGGAGCCGCGTTGGGTGATGCCCTCTGAGTTTGCTGTAGCTCCTGCGCCGCCGCCTGGTTGCCCGGATCGATCTGCAGCGCCCGTGTGAACTCGTTCACCGCTCCGGCCGCATCGCCCGATGCCCGCAACACCCGGCCGCGATCCACATGCTGATTCGCCGCCTCAAAGCGCAAACGCTCGTAGCGCGCCCGATAGCTCAGGTCTTTCGGCTTCTTCAGGTGCGCCTGGCGAAAGTCCTCGAAAGCCGTATCGTAGTCGTCGCGAGCCTCGGCGGTCTCGCCCCGCTTGTTCCACGTCGCCGCCGACTGCGCGTGCGCCGAAGTCGCGCTTACTGCCCACAGCGCGCCCAGCATCATCGTCAGAGCCGCTAAGCGTGCGGCCCACCTACGACGCGGCGTGGACTGACCCTTGCGACTCCCGCTGCGCCCTGCCATCCTGCTTCCCTGCATGCTCGCGTCCTGCTCCGGAATGCCTCGCACACGTGCCTTCAGAAGCTGCTGGTGGCCGAGGCCAGGATCCGCTCCAGGGCGTGTCCCAACAGCATGTTTCTTGCTCCTGAGCGGTGGGTCGGGCTCGCTCCATACTACCATTCGCATCTCCGGCCTCATCGCTGCAGAACCACTCCTCTGTACGTCTCGCAGAACCATTCCCGAGGCGTTGTGACAACCGCAGCGATCCAGTCGGCGACAGGCCAACTGCACCCTTCGCCGCTCTGCTAGCATCAAGAACTCGGAGACCTGCTGTCTCCCCTCTTGGACGTACCGATGCCCCGTTCGCTATCCAACCCGACTGTTACCACTCAGGGAAAATCCTCTGCCCCCAGGGAGAAGGACCGCGACCCCGTGGCCGCCGGCAACCGCGATGCCGCCTTCAACCGCTCCGCCAGCCATAACTACTTCCTCACCGACCGCTTCGAGTGCGGCGTCGCCCTCCGCGGCACCGAGGTCAAATCCATCCGCGAAGGCAACGCTAATCTCAAGGATGCCTATGGATTGCTAAAGGACGGAGAAGCGTTCCTCCTGAACGCCCACATCGGCCCGTTCTCGCACGGCAACGCGATGAACCACGAGAGCCTCCGCACCCGGAAACTCCTGCTCCACAAGCGCGAGCTCGAAAAGCTCAAGAGCCTCACCAACCAGAAGGGCTACACCCTTATCCCCACGCGGCTCTACTTCCGCCACGGTCTGGTCAAATGCGAGCTGGCCCTCGCCAAAGGCAAGCAGGACTGGGACAAGCGCGAAACCGAGCGCAAGCGCGAAGCCGACAAGGAAACCCGCGCCGCGATCGCCCGCTCCCAGCGCGCGTAGCGCACCCCCCCAACAACCGGCACACGAAGCGTAGGTCCCAACTCAAGCTGCGGAACACTCTCGCTTTTCCTCAAACGCTCTTGCCTTGAAGGGTGGGAGCTTTAGCTCGTACGTTGAAGGGTCGATTCGGGACTGGGCTTCAACCCCTGAGGCATAACGCGCCGCGAACCACCCCTTCGCGTGCTTGCCCCGCTGAACTCCCACTCCCCTCTGGCCGATAACCGCAAGCGACCCATGTCCGTCCCTCCAGGACGGCAGTCCGCGTTTGCCCCTATGCCGTCCTTTCTCTCATCCCGCCTTCTCTACATCTGCTGGACGGCCCTCGTCGTCCTCGGCGGCGGCATCCTCATGAGCTACCACATGCCTTTCCAGGCCCCGGGCGACGACATCCTCACCCTCGCACCCGCCGCCACCCCCGGCCACTGGCGCGAAGTCCACTTTCTCTCTCCCAGCTGCGCCTGTTCCGAGCGAGTCCTGCAGCGCCTCGCCGCCCGTGGTCCCCATCCCGCCGTAGACGAGCAGATCGTCATGGTCGACGGCCCCGAGCCGCCCGATTCCGACGCTCCCCATAACCTCCAGCTCGTCCAGGACCGCGGCTTCTCCGTCAGCCACATCAACTCCGAAACCATTTCCGCAAAGATCGGCCTCGTCGGCGTCCCTCTGCTCGTCATCGTCTCGCCCAATAGCAAAATCCTCTACCGCGGCGGCTATGGCGAGCTCGGCGACCAGGACACCAGCATCCTCTCTGCCCTGCGCTCCGGCCAGGAACCCCACGCCATGCCTCTCATGGGCTGCGCCGTCAGCCAGCGCCTCCGTGCCCAGGTCGACCCCTTCCGCATGAAATACCGCCTTCCCTGACTGGACCTCTGACTCCCGTATGACCTCCCAGACCTCCATCTCTCAAAATTCGCTGCAAGGCTCCGTCACCAACTACGAGAAGGCCTACATCCGCAAGGTCAGCACGCTCGGCTTCTACTTCATGGCTGCCTTCCTGCCCGTCCTGCTGATCCTCGCGGCCGTCACGCATGCCAGCATGCTGCTGGTCGTCGGCGCCATGATCGTATTGCTGCTCGGCCCAGGCATCGCCCTCGCCACCGACAACACCTGGGACTTCGGTCCGGTCTCGCTGGCCGTTTGCTCCATGGGAGTCACGGCCCTCACGATTCACGTCGCCGGCGGCATGATCGAAGCCCACTTCGGCATCTTCGCGCTGCTCGCCTTGATGGTCGCCTTCGGCCGCGTCGCGCCCATCCTCGTCGCCGCCGGCGTCATCGCCGTGCACCACGTCGTCTTCTGGCTGTGGCTCCCCAGCAGCGTCTTCAACTACAAGGCAGGCTTCGGCATCGTCCTCATTCATGCCATGTACGTCGTCGTCGAGACCATTCCCGCCGTCTGGCTCGCGATGCAGTTCGGCCGCTCCCTCCACTCCCAGGGCATCGTCCTCGAGTACCTCGACACCACCGCCACCGAGGTCGAGCACGCCACCGCACAGGTCGAGTCCGCCAGCGTCTCGCTGGCCAACTCCGCCACCGACGGAGCCGCCTCCATCGGCGAAATCTCCTCCTCCGCCCAGATGATCACCGACGTCTCCGGACGCAACGCCGAGAGCTGCAACCTCGCCGGAACCATCGCCACCGAAAACACCCTGCGCTTCGCCGAGGCCAACCGCCTCCTCGACGAAATGGTCAGCGCCATGGACACCATCAACGCCTCCAGCAAAAAGATCTCCGGCATCGTCAAAACCACCGAAGAAATCGCCTTCCAGACCAACATCCTCGCCCTCAACGCCTCCGTCGAGGCCGCCCGCGCCGGCGAAAGCGGCCTCGGATTCGCCGTCGTCGCCGACGAGGTCCGCAACCTCGCCCACCGCTCCAGCGAAGCCGCCAGTCAGACCGCCGACCTCATCGGCATCTCCATCCAGAACGCCACCGCCGGACTCTCCAAGGTCACCCAGGTCGCCTCGGCCGTCCGCGGCATCACCGACCAGTCCCTCCGCCTCAACACCATCATCACGGATATCCAGGACGCCAGCCGCGAGCAGGTCGACGGCATCCGCCGCGTCAGCTCCGCCGTCCAGACCATCGAAGCCATCGCCCAGGTCACCGCCAGCACCGCCGAGGAAAACTCCGCCGCCGCCGCCCAGCTCAAAGCCCAGGCCCAAAGCCTCCACCACATCGTCCTTCAACTCACCTAACCAAACCCTCTGGCATCTGGCCCTCTGGCATCTGGGAACTGAAACCTAAACGACTAACGGCTGAAAGCCGGTAGGGTGGGGTAGCGACAGGAAGTCGCCTGAGTGCGGCTGAAGCCGACTGCAAGGCTTCCGGCTGAGAGCCGGCTTAAGGCTCGGTGGGCGCGGTGATCTTGAAGTTCTCTCCCGGATCGTCCCACTGCTGATTTTCGATGTACCGCCGGATGGTGTCCTCGTCCACC
>NZ_JBMHYI010000012.1:0-4278 GCF_058498515.1 Bryocella sp. | reverse complement strand
GTCGGTCTGGGTGAACTTTAGGGATTTGTGGGCTTTGTCCGCCAGCAGATAAGCGCCCGTAACCTTGCGGGGGAGCTTGTCGAGGTGGAAGCTGGTGCCGGGCCACTGGAAGATTTCGACGTAGACCTTGTTGGGGGCCGTGGTGGAGCGCCAGTTCCAGGTGGGAATGAATTTGGGCTTGCCGGATTTGTCTTTTTCGGTGGCGCTTAGTTCGCCGGTGGGGGTGGTGAAGAGCGTGGGCGAGGTGCCGTAGATGGCTTCGCTGTTGACGTCCATCCACTTGCCGACGGCGCGGAGGCGCTCGGCTTCGGGGGGCGGGACGACGCCGTGGGAGTCGGGGCCGATGTTGAGCAGGTAGTTGCCGCCCTTGCTGGAGATGTCGATCAGGTTGCGGAGGATGGTTTCGGTGGACTTGAAGTTGGTGTCGTAGGACTTATAGCCCCAGGTGTCGTTCATGGTCATGCAGGACTCCCAGTCTTCGCCGGGGAAGCCGTTGGCGGGGATGTACTGCTCGGGGGTTTCGGTGTCGCCCTTGTAGGTGCCGCCGAGGCGGTTGTTCCAGATGAGGTTGGGGTGCTGGTTCATGAGGGCGACGATCTCGGATGCGAGCTCGGGGGTCATGTCTTTGGTAGGAGTGTCGAACCAGATGACGGCGGGGAACTCGCCGTAGTTGGTGAGGAGCTCCTTGAGCTGCGGGATGGCCTTGGTGTGGAGATACGTGGCAAAATCGCCATCCTGGGCTTTATCCCAGTGGAAGGTGGGCGGCTGGTGGTCGCCGGTTTTGAGCGCGGCACCGCCGGGAGCGGTCCAGTCCTGGTCCTGCGAGTAGTAGAAGCCGAGCTTGATGCCCTGCTTGCGGCACTCCGCGGCGAGCTCCTTGAGTGGGTCGCGGTGGAACTGTGTGGCGGCGACGATGTTGAAGGGGTCGGCCTTGGAGTCGAACATGGCGAAGCCGTCGTGATGCTTGGAGGTGATGACGATGTACTTCATGCCGGCGGCCTTGGCGAGGGCGACGATGTCGTGCGCGGAGAAGCCGGTGGGGTTGAACTGCGGGGCGAGGGCTTTGTAGTCGGCAACGGGGATGGAGCCGCGATTCATGATCCACTCACCTATGCCGGGGACCTGCTTGCCGTCCCATGTGCCGGCGGGGATGGAGTAGAGGCCCCAGTGAATGAACATGCCGAAGCGAGCGGCACGCCACCAGGCCATGCGGGCGTCGCGCTGGGCGGGGGTTTCGGTGTCCTGAATGGATTTGATCGGGTGGTTGACAGGGGTAGTGTCTGGCTTGGAGCCGGCGAGTTGCGCGTTCGCGAAGGAGGCGGCGAGGAGGGCGAGGGTGGCGTAGCGGGTCAGTTTCAAAGGGTCATCTCCGGCGAAAGTTGGGGCGGTGAAACTATATATGAATGACCCATTTTATGTACAAAATTTCACTGTTGGCGATAGGCCATTTGGCCGATTTGTGGCCACGGTCCTGATATCGCGTTTGTCGCCGACGAGGGAGGCAATGGCTGAAGGCCTCCTCCCTCTGGTGAGGGAGAACGGCAAGGGAGCATCGGCGGGGCTACTTCTTCGTGATCAATGATTCGTAGAGCTGGATGGTTTGGGCGGCGATGGCGGTCCAGGAAAAGTGGTCTTCTACGCGCTTGCGGCCGGCTTCGCCCATGGCTTTGGCTTTGGCGGGGTCGTTGAGGAGTTCGGTGATGCGGGCGGCGAGGTCTTTCGAGAACTGCTCGGGGTTTTTGGGGAAGGTGGTGACTTCGTCGGCTTCGAAAGGGACGAGATGGCCGGTTTCGTTGTCGACGACGACTTCGAGGATGCCTCCGGTAGCTGAGGCCACGACCGGCGCGCGGCAGGCCATGGCTTCGAGGTTGATGATGCCGAAAGGCTCATAGACCGAAGGGCAGCAAAAGACGGCGCAGTGGGAGTAGAGCTGAATGGCTTCTTCCTTGGAGACCATCTGCTCAATCCAGACGATATTGTGGCCGGTGCCGGTGGGGTCTCCAGTGGCTTCGGCGTGGCCGGGAGGGTTGTGGATGCCGTCGGACTCGACCGAGACCATAGCCTGCATGCTGCCCGGGGTTTGCTTGCGGACGGCTTCGACTTTGTCGCGCATCTCTTTGGCGATCTCTGGAGTGTCCGGCGCGCCGGCGCAGAGGACGACCTGCGTGCCGGGTGGGAGATGTGGAATGGCTTCGACGAGGTGGGTGACGCCCTTCTGGCGGGTGATGCGGCCGACGAAGAGCACGTAGGGGCGCATGGGGTCAACGCCGTATTTGAGGAGGGCGTCGGTGCGGGGGGTGTACTGGTATTGCTGGAGGTCGATGCCGTTGTAGATGACGTGGATGCGGGCGGCGTCGACGTCGGGGTAGGCCTTGAGGATGTCGGCTTTGGTGCCGTTGGAGACGGCGACGATAGCGTCGGCGTCGAGGACGGCGGTGCGCTCCATCCACGAGCTGAGGGCGTAGCCGGAGCCGAGCTGCTCGGCTTTCCAGGCGCGGAGAGGTTCGAGCGAGTGCGTAGTGAGGACGAACGGGATGCCGTAGAGTTTTTTGGCGAGGAAGCCTGCCATCGCGACGTACCAGGTATGGGTGTGGATGATGTCCAGCTTGTCGAGGTTCAGGTTTTCCAGGAGGTTGAGGGACAGGGCTTCGAGCGCGCCTTTGAACTTGGCCTGTGTGCCCTTGGAGATGGCGGGCCAGGGCTGCTCGTAGTGGATGTCGAGGTGAAGATGGTGATCGTCGCAGGAGTCCGGCTTGACCGGCTCTGCGGGTGTTTCGCCCCAGGCGTGGACTTCGACTTCAATGAGCTTGGCGAGCTCGCGGGAGAGATATTCGACGTGGACGCCGGCGCCGCCGTACACGTAAGGGGGGTACTCGCGGGTCATCAGGCCTACACGCATATAAAAGAAGACTCCTTATTGAGGCGGCTGGCTGGCTGTCGCCCCTGCTTGACGGATTCTATGGGAAAAGGATGAAGCGAGGATCGATTTCGAAGTCTTCCGTTGGATGCGCAGTGATGGTTTTGAAGCTGGGATGTGCGGGATTTAAAACGAAGTTGAACTCTCTTTTCTCAACGACGATGCTTGGGACCTTCAATACTGAGGCCGTTGCGCGGGCGACGAATTGATCGCCGAAGGTTTGCGAAGCTGGTTCGTCGATCCAGGCGCTATGCTCGATGGCGAGCGAATCGGGAATGGTAATGCGAGTGATGGCCCGCGGTGGAATCGTGCGGCCTTCTGCGTGAACGAGAGTTTCGAGCAGTGCGAGAGCGATGTTCTGCGCGGTGTAGATGACGGGAGTGCCGATGGTGTGCCATCGGCCTGATGCGAGGGAGGCGCCGGTAGCGTCAGCCCAGTCGCGCCCTCGACGGTGCAGCCGAAAGACGTCCACTAGACAGGGAAGCCGTGATCGAGAGCCACGAGAAGATTCATCACGCGCTTCTCGCCTTCCGGGTTTTCCAATAAGGATGCGGGAACTTTTGCCTGCAGCTCAGAGTGTGGATTGAGAAACCATTCGAGGGCGTCCGTATCGTTTTGCCAGATGTCTTGGGCATAGGCCAGTAGCGCGGGAAAGGAATGTCGCAGGTAGGTGCTTAGTTTCTTGCGCTGAATGCGATGCGCTTCGCCTTCGAGCGCGGCTGAGGCACGCCACTCCAGAACGGCTGATTTGCGCATCGTCACGACCTTCGCCAAACGCTTCTTGGGCGTGCCTAGAACGGTCGCAGTTTGGGCCTTCGGCATGCCGGTACCTCTGGAACAAGAATACAACTTTTGAATTTCAGGCGCGAGGCCGTTGGTTTTCGGCTTCTTGAGATTGAAATCTGTAGAGTAGGTGCATTGAGAATTTGTATGCGTTTTCGAGATTGTAGCGCAGTGATATTGGCATTTGTCTGCCATGTAGCCTTATCGCAGAAACCTGTTCACCCAGGGTCAGCCGCTGTTCCGTTGAGAACAATTTATGCGACTGAGGATGCCTGGCGGAAGGCGCAGCGTGGGGCGGCGGATGAGGACCACCCGGAGAAGATTGTGGCGGAGCTGCCGCGTGCGGACGTGACCACGCAGGAGGCGCAGCTGAAGCATTGGCAGGGTGTGCTGCGGCAGTTGGATGGAGTGAAGGTTGCGGGATTGTCGGCGGATGAGCGGGTGAACTTTGAGGTGTTTCGCGCGCAGATTGTGGTGCTGGTGAATGCGCAGAAGTTCCGGGAGTATGAGCGGCCGGCGAACTCGGACTCTACGTTCTGGTCCGATGAAGAAGAGGTGACGCGGCAGCCGTTCAAGAC